>CAMGFM010000047.1 GCA_946055365.1 uncultured Prevotella sp.
ATGCCTGACGCAAAGACTGCGCCATGGCCTGTGCCGGTATGTGGAATGTATAAACATCAGCAGCAAGATGTTTGGCTATAAGAGCTTCAGGCAAAACCATTATTTTCACATTCAGCGGCAAGAGATACGCAACTCGCTGCATAGCTGCCCACCCGTCAAGAGACTGAGCGACCGCACGCGCCGACACATAGCGGCGGCAGAACGCAAGGGGGTCTACACACAGACGGTCACACCGCACAGCCGCGACATGGAGGAGGCCGTGAGGATGCTGCGCCGACACTATTGCCTCAAGCCCGGCGTGCATGTGCCTCACCAAGACTTCTTTGACGGTCTCGCAGACAACAGCCATTGCAAGATGATAGCCACCTACAATGCCGAAGGCAGGATGATAGGCACATGCGTGGTGGTGTTCTCGGGCAGCGTGGCGTGCCTGCTGGCTCTCGCCTCACGCCGCAAGCAATACATGAGGCTGCATCCCAACGACTACACCGTGTGGAAAGCCATCGAATGTGCCTACGAGCAAGGGGCAAGACACTTCTGCTTCATGGACGCAGGACTGCCGTTCAGGAGAAGCCCGCTGCGAGAGTTCATGCTGGGCTTCGGGGGCAAGCCCGTGTCAAAGTTTAGATGGGTAAGAATCCCGCTACGGTGGTTCAACAATATTCTCGACTGGATATACAACGAATGACTTTTTATGAGCCAAGCTATTGACAACAACGACATACAACACTCCACACCAATCCCCGGCGACATACATGTCACGGGGATTGTGAGGTCTACGCCTGCCATACTCAGCATATTGCTCAAAGACCGCACTCTATGCCAGGCCGCGGGCAATGACGACGACGGCGAAGGCAGCACAAACATCACCTATGCCTCCGACGGTCATCCCTACGACCGACACTCGCACATCCTGCCCGCACATTTCGCCGACAAAGACAGCTGCACGATCATGCCAAGGGTGTCAAAACACAAGTCGCTGCAACTGTCACGGTCAAAATGTCACGCCGAGGTGTTCACGCCTGCGTGGATATGCAACGCACAGAACAACCTCGTGGACGAACAGTGGTTTGGCAGACGAGGCGTGTTCAACACACCATACACCGACAGCGACGGCACACACCGCTGGGAGACAAGCCGCGAGCCCGTGACATTCAACGGCAAAAAGACATGGAGACACTATCTGCGCAGCAGGCGCATGGAGTTCACATGCGGAGAGGCACCATACCTCGCAAGCCGCTATGACACTACCACTGGAGAGCGCATCTGCATAGGACAGCGCATAGGAGTGCTTGACAGAAAGTTCAGGGTGATAAACGAAAACATATCATCCACACCCACATGGCGCAACAAGAGACAATGGCTGCGCAAGGCCTATCAGGCCCTACAGTCGGTCTATGGCTTTGACTGGCAGGGTGACAACGTGTTTCTGTCGCGCGAGACTTTGTTTCACTCCTTTTGCGACTACTATCTGGAGCGTTGGCACAGGCTGCCGCACATGTCTGCCATGCTCAAGGCGGCAGAGATAATATCATGGAATATATGGCAGATGGATGGCATCACATTCAACAGACCCTTCTCCTCCACCCCGGCTGTCATAAAGGAATGGCGTGGCACCGAGCCGCTCAAAGGCAAGATGCTCAAGTTTAGCGACCTGCTAAAGAAAAGGCGCAGACCCGACAGAAACAGACAACACCCCATAACAAAAGAGACAGGACAAGACAACTGAACAAGGCTGCCAGCAGCAGTCACGGCTGACACAAAGACAGCCGACGACAGTGAGGACTGCCGAAAAGAGACCCACGGGCATGACCATCACAGACCTCACGACAGCGTCACGCCGCTTCACCCCCCCCGACATAACTTTGAATACAAAAAAATAACACATATAATGGCCAGTACAGCAAACATAGTTTTCCGCACAGAACAGCTACAAGCTATAGAGATGACGGTGAAAGCTCTGGAACGCAACCGCAAGATGCTCTGGAACGCAAAGATGCGCTTCGGCAAGACATTGTGCGCCCTCGAGGTGGCAAGACGGCGCGGCTGCATGCGCACTCTCATACTCACCCACCGACCAAACGTCAGGCATGAATGGTTTGAGACATTCCACAAACTGGGACTCGACGGGTGGCAATATGGCACACGTAACGACTTTCAGCTGCCCGACGACAACACGCCCTACGTCTATTTTGCCTCCATGCAAGACCTCCGCGGCTCAAAAAGAGTCAACCGTGACAAGGGCATTGAAAAAAACGAGGAGATTTTTGCCACTCGATGGGATCTGCTCATCGTTGACGAGGCCCACGAGGGCATAGTGTCAAAGCTCGGGCGCGAAGTGATGGCCGAAATACAGAAACAACGCAACCTGAGAACACTCTATCTCTCTGGCACACCTTATAATATACAGTCGCTATTTGACACCGAAGAGGTCTTTCACTGGGACTATTGCATGGAACAGACAGCAAAGGAAAACTGGCCCAAGCTGCATCCCGGCACGCCAAACCCCTATGAGGGACTGGCAAGAATGAACATCATGACCTATAACCTCGGCAAGCAGCTGCGCAACTACCGCACCGACGACGGCGAGGGATTTGCCTTTGCCGAGCTGTTCCGCACTCAGGAGACACCATCACACGGCGAGGCGACGGCAACAGAGGCTCTTGTGTCATTCGTGCATGAGACCGACGTGCGCAAACTGCTCTCACTGATAGGCAAGAACAGCAAGTACAGGCTCTATCCCTACGCCAACCCCGCGCTCAAAGGCTCTCTTGACCACACCCTGTGGTATGTGCCTGGAGTCAGGGCGGCGGCCTGTCTTGCCAAGATGCTTGCCGAGGACAGCGACAACAACCCTTTCAGAGGCTACCACGTGGTAAATGTGGCAGGCGACATAAGCTCCGAGAATGACAGGAACACCATCTACGAGAGGGCGCGCATAGAAAATGACGCACTGCAACGCGTCAAAAATGCAATAAAGACCCACGACAAGACCATAACACTGTCGTGCGGACGACTCACAATGGGCGTGTCTGTGCCTGAATGGACCGCCGTCATGATGATGGCGGGCAGTGCAGACAAAGGCAGTATGCGCTATTTCCAGACTATCTTCCGCTGCCAAAGCCCCTATCACGACAGCAGCAAGGTCAAGAAAGAGTGTTATGCCATAGACTTCTCGCCACGGCGCACACTGACGACCGTCGACCAGTACATCAACAACAACCTCTCCTCTGACAGCCATGAGGGACGGATGGACAAGACTGCCGAGTTTCTGCGCCTGTGTCCGCTTACCGAGATACAAGACAACAAGGCCGTCACGCTTGACATGGGCAAGTTTATGCGCGAAATCAACAGCACCTACTCCACAAGCCTCATGCGCAACGGCTTTAGGGGCGACCTGCTCTACGGCAACCTCGACAACATGCGCAGCCAAGACATGAAGCTGATAGACCAAGTGGCTGAAGCCATAAGGCAAGGCATGGTGTCTGAACGGCAGAAGACGCGTGAGAAGATGCGCGAATATGTACCCAACGACAAGGTGAGGACACCTGCCAAGAGGCGGAGGACAACGCAGGAGGAAGAACCTGCCACGCCTGCCGCCACACTGGAGCAGCACGAGACACCGCAAAGGCTGACACCAAGGCAGAGGGCGATAAACATACTCAACCAAATATCCACACGCTTCCCGATAATGATATACGGCACGGTGGAAAACGTGGACGCACTCACGCTCGACTCATTCATCAGCCACATAGATGAAGACTCGTGGCGAGCCTTCATGCCAAAGGGAGTGAGCGTGAGACTCTTTCAGAAGCTAAAGCGTTTCTATCGTGAAGACATCTTCGTAGCTACCGCCAGAGCCATCGTAGAACGTCTGCGCAAAGCCGACACCCTGCCCGTGGCAGAGCGCGTGGCAGAGATGGCAGGCATACTCTCCGACTTCTGCTATCCCGACCGCGAGACCGTACTCACGCCATGGCGCACCGTCAACAGGCACATGTCTGACACTCTCGGCGGCTGGTGCTTCTATGACGAGACCTTTACCCACACGCTCGACATGCCACGGCTCGTGAGACATGACGGCGTGACAGGCAAGGTGTTCCTCAACCCCGACACCAAGATACTCGACATTGCCTCCAAGACCGGCCTCTACTCCCTCTACGCCGCCTACAGCATCTACAAGATGCGCAACTCGCAGTCGCAGGGACTCTTTGACATGCTCTCCGACGAGGAGAGCCGCAGCCTGTGGGACGAGATACTCCACAAAAACATCTTCGCGGTTTGCCGTTCACGCATGGAGCAGCTCGTGACACTGCGCACGCTCACAGGTTTTCGCAAAGAGTCAAGGCCCAATGTGGCCTATCTAAAGGACTTCACGCCAATGGTGATGGTGTACAGGCACAAGTTCATACGCAAAATAACAGACGGCAAGAACTTCTGGCAAGCTAACAACAACGAACAAATGAAATTTGACGCTATAATAGGCAACCCGCCATATCAGGTGAACATAGGCGAGCAGAAAGACAACTACGGCATACCGCTCTACAACCAGTTTGTGGAGACAGCCCGCGACATAAGCCCCGACTTCATCACCATGATTATGCCCTCACGGTGGTTTACGGGCGGACGAGGGCTTGACGCTTTTCGCCGCAACATGCTTGCAGACCGCCGTCTGCGCTCCATTTTTGACTTTGTAGACTCTAAGGAGTGCTTCCCGACGGTAGACATATCTGGCGGAGTGGACTACTTCCTCTGGGATGCGGCACACGACGCACAATGCAGGTTCACCAACACCCTCCACGGCATCTCCGACACAAGGGAGAGACAGCTCGACCAGTTCCCCGTGTTCGTGAGAAACAATGGCGCGCTCACATTCATCAACAAGGTAATGGACCGCACGCAGGACACTCTATCGTCGCAGGTGAGCGGACAGACACCCTTTGGCTTCGTGTCGACCTACCGCGGCAAGGCCGAAGCCGACAACGGCGACGACGTGGCATTGAAGTCAAGCGGAGCAACAACCTATGTGACACGCTCTGACGTGAAGAAAAACGCACAATGGATAGACTCCTACAAGGTGATATTCTCCAAAGCCACATGCGAACACGCAGGCACGCCCGACCGCAACGGACAATACCGTGTGCTGTCCTCACCCTCTATTCTCGAGCCTGGCACTGTATGCACACAGAGCTATCTCGTGGGGGGCGCATACGCCACAAAAGAGGAGGCACAACACCTGCTCGCCTATCTCTCGACACGCTTTGTGCGCTATCTGATGCTACAGACCATCACCTCACAAGACCTCTCGCCCGACAAATTCATGTTTGTGCCAGTGCAGGACTTCACCTCCCAGTCTGACATAAGATGGTCTGACAGCACCGACGACATAGACTCGCAGCTCTATGACAAGTATGGCATATCCGAAAAGGAAAGACTCACGGTGCTAAACACCATCAAGAGCCTGTAGAAACTGACGCTACCAAGACACGCACACGTTTCTTTGTGTGACCGTAAGATTTACTTTCGGGACAGAAACTGAGACTGCGACGCTACCGCAACGGGGCTGTCGAGACAAACACAAGTGTAACCATCTGCCTTAAATACAGGCTTCATAACATAGAACATCATAATAACTGCAAACTATAAATTATTCTTATGGAATATATGTCACAAGAAGGCTATGACAAACTCGCCAATGAGCTGCACCAACTCGAATGTGTGGAGCTGCCGCGCGTGAGGGAAGCCATAGCCGAAGCGCGCGACAAAGGCGACCTGAGCGAAAACTTTGAGTATCACGCCGCCAAAAGAGAGCAGGCAAGGCTGCTCGGCAGAATACGCTACAAGCAACGAGTGCTGGAGAATGCAAGGGTTGTGGACAAGTCAAAGCTCAAGAATGACGTGGTGGGGCTGCTCAGCAGGGTTACAATAACCAATATCAACAACGGCAAACAGATGACCTACACCATCACAAGCTCCTCCGAGGCAAACCTGAGCGAGGGAAAGATGTCGGTATACTCGCCCATCGCCCAGGCTCTGATGGGCAAAAGACCTGGCGACAGCGTCAACGTGAAAGTGCCGGCTGGCAACCTCACGCTCAGAGTGGACACCGTGGAGCTTTAACCCAAAACTTGTCTTGGCTTAAAGTGGCTTACTGACAAACAATAATGCTCTTTAGCTTATAAAAAGCAGGACACGGGGAGCGTGTTATAAGAACTTACTTCTACATGAAAAGCTGGCTACACCTCAGCCCGTTTCACACCAAGACAGCCGCCATGAGCCACGCTGCGGCGAGTGGACGGCAGTCACAAGGATGTAATGCGTTTGTATTATGCCCCAAAAACATGACATAAACAGATGGACAAAATGTCAAAGGAGCAGCGTCGCCGTTGCATGTCTGCAATAAAGAGCAAGGACACAAAGCCCGAGCTGATAGTGAGGAAGTTTCTCTTCAGCCGTGGGTTCAGGTATAGGCTCAATCACCCTCGTCTGCCAGGACATCCCGACCTCGTGTTGCGCAAATACAGAACGGTCATCTTTGTGAACGGCTGTTTCTGGCATGGTCATGAAGGATGTGATAATTATACGTTGCCAAAAACAAACACCGATTTCTGGCAGAATAAAATCACACGCAACCGCAACAGAGACACGGCAGAACAGCAGCGACTGGCGGACATGGGCTGGCACTGCATCACCTTGTGGGAATGTCAGCTTAAACCCAAGGTGCGCCAACAGACTCTTGATGCTCTGGAACATACTCTCTGCCACATCTATATCAAGGACAGAAAAATCAAGACTTATGACACCATGGATGAAGAATATGGCATGGCGGCAGAGCCAGAGGTGGGTTATGGCAAGCAAAAATGAACCGTCATCACATGACGACCGCAGTTTTTTCATAAGCCAACGCCAATCAACACCGCACACCGATGACTCTTTAGCAAGATGTTCGGCTCATGGAGTTTCCTGACGCGGCTCTTGTTTCTGCCTGATGCGATAACGGGAATTGTCTGATGCGGCACTTAAAGTGTGTCAGACGTAGCCCCTGGATTTGTCTGACGTGACACCAGAACTTGCCAGACACGACACCTGCGCTTGTCACATGCGGCACTCAGAAAATAAAGTGGCTATTTAGCCCATCAAAAGTGCCTCTTTCACTGCCCTAAAGCGGCTCTTTAGCTACCCTAAAACGGCACTTTTGCGGCACAAGGCGACACTGCCTATATAGAAACAATAAAACAAAGATTATGTATTCTACTTACATTTTTGACCTTGACGGCACTCTGCTCTCCACACTTGGCGATCTTGCCGCCAGTTGCAACCACGCCCTGCGCACCAATAACATGCCTGAGCGCAGCATAAGCGAAGTGAGACAGTTTGTAGGCAATGGCGTGCGCAAGCTAATGGAGCGAGCCGTGCCTCAAGGCACTGATGACAATGCTACTGAAAAGGCTCTTGCCGACTTTAAGGCGCATTATTCGCTACATAGCCTTGACACCACACAACCCTATCCCGACATAATGACACTGCTGAACGCACTGCACGCACGCGGCAAAAAGGTGGCCGTGGTGAGCAACAAGTTCTGTGCCGCCACAAAGGAGCTGTGCGCTCACTTTTTCAACGGCCTTGTTGACGTGGCAATAGGCGAGACGGAGGGCATAAGACGCAAGCCCGCGCCCGACACCGTCAACGAGGCATTGCGGCAACTCGGCACTAAGGCATCAGATGCGGTGTATATAGGCGACAGCGATGTGGACATCGCCACGGCACGCAACGCAGGTATGCCCTGCATAAGCGTGACATGGGGATTCAGAGACCGTGATTTTCTTCTGGCTCACGGGGCGACGACACTTGTAGACAGCCCCATGGAGATACTCGACATGTGAGCAAGGGCGGCAAAAGCAAGACTCTCCGCCATGCCTACTCATATCTTATGGCCTCTATAGGGTCGAGCTGCGCCGCCTTCTTGGCAGGATACCAGCCAAAGAACACACCCGTGAACGTGCATACCGCAAAGCTCATGATAATGCTCCACGGTTGTATGTAGACAGGCCAATGAGCTATGGCATTGACAGCGTAAGATGCGCCCACCCCGAGCGCAACTCCTATGAGTCCGCCCGACACACTGAGCAGTATAGCCTCTATCAGGAACTGGTTGAGTATGTCTATGCCCCTCGCGCCAACGCTCATGCGCAGGCCAATCTCGCGCGTGCGCTCCGTAACGCTCACATACATGATGTTCATGATGCCAATGCCGCCCACGATGA
>CAMGFM010000048.1 GCA_946055365.1 uncultured Prevotella sp.
GCTTTTGACTCTGACAACTGCCCCACACTCTCTGTTTCCGCCTGCGGACGTTTACTGAGCATGGACTTCTTGGATGCCTCAACGGTCGCCTCGCCTGACACAGACAATACTGTCGCCTCATCAGCTGGAACTTCCGACTCGGGCAACAGCCTCACAAAATCCGCAACGGTCTGCGGACGCTTCCTGCGCATAGGCTCCATGGCTGCCTCAACGGCTGCCCACGCTGCTGACGACACGGAAGACGGGGGGTCGGGAAGCCCGTCGTTAAGCACCTCGCTCGCCTCTGGAGGGCGTTGGCCGGTAAGCATCTTATACATAGTGCCGCCAAGGGCATAGATGTCCATCGTCACGGGAAAGTTATTGCCGTCACGGTAGCTGGCCTGTTCAAGGGGAGCATAGCCGGGAGTGCCTGCGCCTACCGTGGTGCTGGACTCTGGAGTGTCGCCGTCAACATATTGCTTGCTGAGACCAAAGTCTATGAGTATGGCTTTGCCGCCACTGAGCATGACGTTGCCCGGCTTAAGGTCAAGGTGCAGCATGTTCTGACCATGCATGTATGACAATGCGGAGGCTATCTGCCTGACATATCTGACGGTCTCTGACTCTGGCAGACCGCCACGGCTGTTTATCAGCTCGTCAAGGCTGCCGCCGTCAAGATATTCCATGGAGAAATAGACAGTGTTGTTCGCCTCAAAACATTCCAACACCTTTATTATGTTGGGATGACGGAGCTTGGAAAGGCTCGTGGCCTCACGCACGAACTTCCTGCGGTAGTCCACGAACAGGCCGTCCTTGCTACCGCTTGTCACCGCAGAGCCCTCGCGGCCGTTGATCTCGCGCATGAAAAACTCCTTGACAGCCACTTTCACCTTGGCATCGATGCTGCCCAACGCGCCCTGCATCCTCACTGACGCAAGGTAGGTGATGCCAAAGCTGCCCTGACCAAGCACTTGCTCGATGCAATAGCTGTAGGACTGACCGTGAAGTGTCACGCCTTGTGACAGGGCGTTGATGTATCTTGACATATTCTCGCTTTTTTTATCTGTCATGTTTAAATGTTAGTATTCTGTATATGCCCACGGATGATTGTCGTGCGGCAGGTGGTCTGCGATGCAGCGGCAGTCAAAAGACATGTGACGAAATGCAAGGACGGGAAGCGGCACTTGGGACTATGTAATGTGGCACTTGGGGAACACAAAGCGGCACTTTCGTCATCGTAAAGTGCCACTTGGCGAATGTAGTGTGCCATTTGAGAAATGGGGAGTGCCACTTGGCAAATGTATAGTGCCGCTTGGCGAACACATAGTGCCACTTGGCAAATGGAGAACGGCACTTATGAGAATGGAAAGTGCCACTTTCCCTCACGCTTCCCTCCACCCGAGCCGTCGGCATCAAGGCTCTTTAGCTCGCCATCTACTGCCACCATGGCGTTGGCAGGCACTACAATGAGGCTGAAATAGGTCAAGCCGTCGTCGTCGTCGGCATCGTCATGGCCCGAGCCCGGCGTGGCAAGCTCCATAACATAAGTGCAGCCCTCCTGAATGTTTACGGGAAAAGCATAACGGTTGAGCGTGCCGTACTTGGGGTGGCGTATGGTGAGGTATTTAACGCCTCTCGGCACATACATCCACACCTCTCCCACCTTGTTATCGTCGGTCTTGGTCACGCCAAGCATGCCCACGTCAAAGCTGAAGCCCTTGGCGGTGGTCTGTATGCGTATCAGGGCGCATGTCTCACCGTTCTGGTCGATGACCTTAGTGTCGGCTCTCCGTGGCGTGAGATCCATCTGGTCAAAGTAAAATGACGTGACCTTCATGGACTGGGCCACAGACACAAGGCTGATGAGGCTCAAAACTATGGAAAGGATGATCTTTTGCATGATTGTAGCGTGTTTTTTGTGTGTATGTTACATTGGGTAGTATGTATTCGTGCAGGCAGACTGCGGTGTGTATAGGCAGCCGCAGCGTGTGACACTCCTGCCTTGCCATTGCCATTGCCGCACGTTATCAAAGGCAGAGGTGTATAGATATGTGCAAAAGTACATATTTTTTCGGACAGCCACGGCATGTACAGACCATAAATGTAGTGAACATGACAAAAAAAGACGCAAACGGACGGCAATAAGACGCTTTTTTTTCTTATTGACAGCGACTGTATTGAAACGTCAAAGAGGTGTCTGTAAAAGGGCGAGAGGCACTGAGGACACGGCAAGGGTTGCCAGACATCAGAAAAGCGGCACTTTAGACGGAGAAAAGTGGCACTCGGCATTTGAAAAGTGGCACTCTGTGACAGCCAAGTGACACTTGGCATCTGCATGGCGGCACTTTGTGTGATGGCAAGAGCCACTCGGCATCTGTCAGGCGGCAAAAAAGGCTGTGCCGCGGACCACAACGCCACGACACAGCCTGCATTTAGGGTTTAAGAGAAACGCTGCTTTCTGCCCACACGGCAGCGTCTAATAGAACATAGCCCTGAGCCTGGAGAGAGCCAGCTGGGCATCGCGCTCCGCCTCGAGCTGTGCCGTGCGCGCCGTGTAGTAGAATGAGAGTTCGAGAAGGTAGTCGAGCAACGAAATCTGCCCCTGCTGCAAGGACGTGCGCAGCAGACGCTCGTTGCTTGCCGCACTCATGTCGCGCTCAAGGCTGACGGCAGTCTCGCCGAGCGAGCGTGCCTCGTCATAGAGTTGCAAGAGCGAGGAGCTGAGGCGCAGAGTGGTGTCGTGGGCCTCCATCTTGGCGGCTGCGGCAGTGGCTCTGGCAGCCTTTACGCGTCGGCGGTTGTTGCCCCAAAGCGGCAACGAGAGGCCCACGCCCACGCCACTGTAATTGTTTGACTTGATGTATTCGCCCTCAAACGACACACTCAGCTGCGGCAGGGCATCGGCCTTGGCAAGCCTCAGCTCTGCCTCGCTCATGGCCTGTGCCGCCTTGGCCTGCTGCATGTAGGCACTGCCTGCCAGCGCGGCCTCCATATCGGCATAGGGAGGGAGGTTGCTGCATGACACGGGATAGAGAGTGTCGGCAAACTCAATGGGCGTGCCTCCGTTGAGAAGGGCGAGCTGGCGTGACTGCGACTGACGCTCAGACTGTGCGCGCCGCAACTCTGCCTCGCTGACAGAGGCGTTGAGCCTCACCTTGTTTAGCTCAACAAGGCTTGTCTCGCCACGCTCATACATCTTCTCATACATCTGCATGACCTCGCGTGCGTGTGAGGCGCGCTGCGTAAGCTCCTTGCACAGGCGGTTGTAGTAGACCATGCTGACAAGAGTCTCATCGGCAGAGCCCATGACATCGCGGAAGGTCATGCGATAGTCTGCCTCGGCAGACGACAAAGCGGCGTTGGCGAGCCTGCGCTGGCGGCCCAGAAGCACGCACCAGTCCAACGACTGAGACACGGTGATGTTCTTTCGTCCAGGCACAGTCTCAGGACTGCCCCAGAGATATGCCACTTCGACCTCGGGATCGGGCAGCCCCACGCCCACTCTTCCTGCACTCGACTGTGCAAGACAGCGCGCATGGGCTGCCTTTATGCTGGTGTTGTTGGACGCGATGTTGCGCATCTCTTGTGAAAATACCGGGAATGACCCGGCAGACTGTGCCTGAGAGGTGAGCCCAAGACACATCGTCACAAACGTTAAAAGAGTCTTCTTCATATTGGTATCCTTGATTTATGCTTTATCTAAGGGTTGTTGTAGGAGTCAGAGAAGCGCGCGACCTAAGCATTGTCGGCGGCGTTCTGCTCCCTTGTCTTCAGCGGTGCCATGATAGGCACGATGACAAGATTGAGCAGGGTGCTTGTTATGAGTCCTCCTAGCATGACCTGAGCCATGGGACTCTGTATCTCGTTGCCCGGCAGGCTGCCCCCGAGGGCAAGCGGAATGAGCGCAAGGCCCGAGCTGAGTGCGGTCATGAGTATGGGCAAGAGGCGGTCGAGCGAGCCTCTGACAACCACTTCCTTGCGCGAGAGTCCGCGTCGTGACAGCTCATTATATCGGTCGACGAGCAGCATACCGCCACGCATGGCTATGCCAAAGAGCGAGATAAAGCCTATAATGGCAGGTATGCTTATCACGCCGCCCGTAATGACGAGGGCTATCACGCCGCCTATCAGGGCGAGAGGCAGGTTGAGCAGCACCACCACGCTCTGATGCCATGAGCGAAACTGCATGTAGAGCAGCAGCAATATGACAATGACGCTGACAAACGACAGACCCAGAAGCAGGCGCGACGCAGCCGCCTCGCTCTCAAACTGTCCTCCGTATTCCACACGATAGCCCTCGGGCAGCCTCACCTCACGCTCTATGGCGGCGCGCATGTCGTTGACCACACTGCGCATGTCTCTGCCGTGGGCGTTTGCCGACACCACGAGCTTGCGCTGCGTGTTTTCGCGGCTGATAGTGTTGGGTCCTGCCGACGACTGTATGTCTGCCACATTGGCAAGAGGCACCATGCCCCCGTCATTGGTGCTGATGAGCAGACTGTTGATGCGCTCTATGGTGTTGATGTCGTCGTCTGCCATCCTCACAGTGAGGTCAAAGGTCTTGGCACCGTCCTGCACCTGACACACGGCAGTGCCTCCGAGAGCCACGTTGACGTACTCGGCAAACTCGGGGAGCGTAATGCCATAGCGCGCAAGCATGGCACGGCGCGGCCGAACGATGAGTTGCGGACGCTCTATCTGCTGTTCGACGTTGAGGTCTGCCACTCCCCGTATGTCCATAGTGGCACGCTGTATCTGCATACCGAGCGAATGGAGGGTGGCAAGGTCAGGACCAAAAATCTTGATGGCTATGCCAGCCTTGGTGCCAGACAGCATGGCATCGATGCGGTGGGATATGGGCTGGCCTATCTCTATGTTAACGCCAGGCAGAGTGCGCAGACGGCGGCGTATGTCGGCCATTACCTCCTCCTTGGAGCGTTTGTGCAAGGTGAAAGGCACCTCCATCTCGCTCGTGTTTACGCCGAGAGCGTGTTCGTCAAGCTCGGCACGGCCAGTCTTGCGTGCCACATGACGCACCTCTGGTATCTGCATAAGGAGGCGTTCTGCCTGCAAGCCGATGCTGTTGCTCTCCTCGAGCGACACGCCGGGCAGCGTGCTGACATTGATAGTGAAGCTGCCCTCATTGAAAGGAGGGAGAAACGAGCGGCCAAGGGTGAAAAGCATGGCAACAGTGGCCAACACCAGCACCACCGTTATGCCGAGTATCACACGCTTGGGGCCGTCAAGCACCCTCACAAGGAGGCGTTCATAACGCCGTTTCATGGCACTCACCCACCGTGGCTCGCCCGCCCCACTGGCATCACGTGCGCCCGCAGCGTCGGCAGAGCGCATGCTGTCCTGCGGATCGCGCAACACATAGGCACACAAAACGGGCGTGAGCGTGAGCGCGACGGCAGTAGACGCAAACAGCGAGACGATGAAGCTCACGCCAAGCGGCGCAAGCATCCTGCCCTCAAGCCCACTGAGGAAGAAGAGAGGCACAAAGCTGACAACGATGATGAGCGTGGAGTTGAGTATGGGCATGCGCACCTCGCGCGAAGCCCTGAAGATGACCTCGAGCTTGCCCTTGCGCTCTGCCTCTGGCAGGCGCGCGTTTTGGCGCAGACGCTTAAACACGTTCTCAACATCGACTATGGCATCGTCGACAAGCGAGCCTATGGCTATGGCCATGCCTCCTATGCTCATGGTGTTGATGGTGAGATCCATCATGCGCAACACGAGCATGGTGATGAGCAGCGAGAGGGGTATGGTGACGAGCGAGATGACCGTAGTGCGCACGTTCATGAGGAACACAAACAGCACAAGCACTACGAATATGCCGCCCTCGACCAGCGACTTCTGTATGTTTGAGATGGAAGAGTCGATGAAATCCTGCTGCCTGTATAGCTCTGTATTGACCTTTACGTCGGACGGCAGTGTTTTCTTTATGCCCTCCATCACCTCGTCGAGCTTTTCGGTGAGCTGCAGGGTGCTTGTTGACGGCTGTTTGGTGACCGTGAGCAGCACTGCGGGATGGCCCGACACGGAGGCCACGCCCATCTTGGGACTCTTGGAGCCCATCTGCACGTCGGCAATGTCGGCAATGACCACCGGCATGCCGCTGTCTGTGGTCTTGACAAGTGCCTCTCCTATCTCGCTCACATCGGTAGAGGCGAGCATGCCACGCACTATATACTCACTGCCACCCTCATAAAGCACGCCGCCAGAGGCGTTGTGGTTCATGTCGCGAGTGGCTGCCATCACGTCGTCAAGGGTCACTCCATAGTGGCGCATGCGCTCCGGGCGCAGGCGTATCTGATATTCCATGATGTCGCCGCCCATGACTGTCACCTGCGCCACGCCCCCCGTGGAGAGCAACTGCGGGCGCACGGTCCAGTCGGCAAGCGTGCGCAACTCGCCAAGTGACGTGGAGTCGGCGGTGAGACCCACAAACATGACCTCGCCGAGGATGCTCGACTGAGGTCCGAGCGTGGGTTTGCCCACGCCCTGGGGCAGAGTGCCTGCAAGGGAGGTGAGCTTCTCTGACACTATCTGCCTGTCTCTATATATGTCGGTGCCCCATTCGAACTCAACCCACACCACAGAAAATCCCGTGGTGGAGGAAGAACGCACGCGCCTGACATCGGTTGCGCCGTTCACGGCGGTCTCTATGGGAAACGTGACGAGACGTTCCACCTCCTCGGAGGCCATGCCCTGAGCCTCGGTCATCACCACCACCGTCGGGGCGTTGAGGTCGGGGAAAACGTCTACCTCCATGCGCCACGCCGTCCACGAGCCTACCACTATGAGCAGCGCACTAAAGAATAGTATTATGGGACGGTTGCGCAAAGAAAAAGATATTATCTTGTCTAACATTTCGTTCTATTGATTAAAAAAAATGACGCTTACAGACTTTAATGTGAATGGCCCTCTGGCACAACACTCTCATTGGCGGCGAGACGCACCTGCACCGCGCCCTTGGTGACAACCCTGTCGCCAGGCTTTAAGCCCGACACTATCTCCACGCGCCTGCCGTCTGTGGCTCCAAGGCGCACCTCTGTCCTGCGGTAAGCGTCGGCGTGGGTCTGCACATACACGAAATGCAGGCCCTGAGCCTCTGTCACCGCCTCCACAGGCACGGCAAGCACGCCGCCACGCCTCGCTCCCTTGAGGTAGACCTCGGTGAAGCTGCCTGCCACTATGTCGCCGCGCCCCGTAAACTCAAAGGTGACGGGGACGAAATGGTCGCCCGTCTCCGTGATTCTGCCCCTTGACACGAGACGGCCGCCAAGCTCTGACATGTCATAGACCTTTCGGGAGGTGTCGTAGGCCATGCGGAAGGTGGCTGTGTGTATGCTCGGGAGAAAATTGAAATGACGTTCTGGCACGTCAGCCCGCAACTGCAGCCTTATGTCTTGGGTGATGGTGGCAAGAGGCTGGCCTGCCGTCACATAATCGCCAGGCTTTACAAGCAGGTCTCTCACATATCCTCTCATGGGAGACGACACCGCCCTGCTCTGGCGCGCATCGCCAAGGCTCTTGGCTGCCGCCGCTGCCGCACGGTGGCGGTTGAGGGCGGCCTCAAGCTCACTCTGCGAGATGATATTGTCCTCAGCCAACCTGCACGCACGCTCATAGGCGGCCTTGGCGGCGGCTGCCTCGCTCTGAGCGGCGGCGGCAGGATTGCCGTCGGCCATCTGAGCAGCGTCTATGACAAAGAGGGGCTTGCCAGATGACACCGCAACACCCTCAGAGAGCGGCGCGGAGGCATATTTGACTATGCCCGACATGGTGGCGGTGACCGTAGACTCCGCACCGTTGGCTGGCAGTACCCTGCCGCTCACTCTTATAATCTCCGCAAACTCTGACGGCTGCAGCACAGTGACCTGCAAGCCGCACGCCTTGGCTTGCGCGGCTGTAAACTCTATTTCATCGGAGGCGTGGGCGTGGGCCTTAGACTCGCCAGAGTGTTCGTCGGCCTCATGGATGTGGTCGCCCGACTTGTGGGCGTGGCTCTCTTCGTGGTCGTGAACGTCACCGTCTGCATGTGACTCGGCCTCATGGCCGTGGTCATGACCGTCGTGAGCATCATGGCATGATGTCATGGACACTGCCATTGCAAACGCAGACATGTATATGATTGACTTTATAATGTTCATGTTGTTGTTACTGTCATTTGTAATGTTTACTGACAATGTGTAAAGTGTGATATTTTTGGCGTGCTGTATGGACTTTGATTGTGTGCATACCGCACGCAGA
>CAMGFM010000049.1 GCA_946055365.1 uncultured Prevotella sp.
TGCTTTTATGGGAACATTAAGATTATACACTAAACAGGCTCTTTCTATTTCCGAAAGCTATTTAATATAAAGAGCCTCTTTTGCAACCGTAAAGAGCCTCGTTATAATTGAAAAGGAGGGTGTGCCAACACTGGCGCACCCTCCTTTTGTATTATTAAAAACCTTATTGTCAGCGTGCGGTCTTCTTCTTGCCGTCCTCAATATACAACATGCCCTTGGCAGGCTTGTCTATCCTCATGCCCTGAATGTTGTAGCGTATGCCCGAAGTGGTGTCATCAGACACGACGGACGATATGCCGGCCGGCACGTTTTCCTTCAGAAAGGCGAAAACTATGGGCATCACCTCGTCGTCATAGTCCTTGCCGCCCCCCATCATGCTGCCCATGCTGCCGAGGTTGGCCTCATTAAACCCGTGGTTTGCTCCCTCTATCCTGTGCAGCACGGCATCGGGATAAAGCTCCACCGCCTTTTCTGAATTGGAGATAGGCACGATGATGTCGCTCGTGCCGTGTACTATGCACACGGGATGCGGATAAGTGCCTATGTTGGCCCACACGTCATAGTCCTTTATGGCATTGATATAGGTCTCGCTCATGCTCATCATGCCGCCCATGCCGCTTGAGCCCCAGTCACCCATGGAGCCGAAATCGCCGAAACCCTCAAACATCTTCACCAGCTCGGGTATGTTGAATGCGGGATAGAACAACACCATGGCATACACCTCGTCGGCCATCGTCTCTGCCAGCAATGCCGACACCAGACCGCCCTGACTGCTGCCGAGCAGCACCACCCTGTCTGCGTCAACATAGTCAAGCTGCTTCACGTCGCTGATGACTGCCCTGAGATCGTCCATCTCAGTAAACACCGTCATGTCGTCTGTGCTGCCGTCGCTCTTGCTCTCACTGCTGCCGCCGCAGAAATCAAAGCAATAGGCGGCATAGCCCTCCGCCGCAAGCCGCTCCGCATAGCCAGCCATTGCGGCATGGGTGAGCGAGCTGCTGTGGGACAGTATCACCACAGGCACCTTGCCTGCGCCCTCGGGGCGGTACATCACGCCGTAGATGTTCATGCCATCACGGTTGCACCACAATTCCTCACTGATAACATCTGCCCCCGACACACATAATGACATCAAGAGCATAACACCTGAAAACAAAATTCTTCTCATTACATTCATATTGACATCGTTTTTTATTAATAGCCACATTAATCGGTGCGTCTGCCTTGTTAATTGGTGCGTCTGCCTTGTTCATTGGCGCGTCATGCTCTAAGAAGTCGGCGCATCATGCCACGTTCATTGGCGCATCATGCCTAAGAAATCGGCACATCAAGCCATGTTAATCGGCGCATCATGCCATAAGAAATAGGCGCATCATGCCATAAAACCTCAGTTTATCCTGTCAGAAACCTATCCTTTTATACTATGTTCTCAGTCAAACATCACCCTCGGGTTCATCGTCTTGGGACTTCTCCACTCCACGCCAAGATGTTTAAGTGCCTCTCTCAGCTCATGCCAGTAGGCATAGCAGAAGCCCATGCCGCGCGGCGTGTCCTCAAGGCGTGAGAGGGCGTTGCGCATGGCCTCGTCTATCACCTCCTCCCACTTCTCTGTCCACTCCACGGGGTCTTTCTTGAGATGTCCCTCGTCTTTGATGGAGTCAAACTCTCCCCTTTCGGCGAAAGATATATTAGATGAAATCCTTGAGATGTCCCTGCGCACATCCTCCGAAGCCCCCAGCTCATGTCCCGTCTGCGCCTCTATGCGGTGCAGCACGGTCTGAAAGAGCCTCAAAACCCGCAGACGCAGGCGCGGATGGTCGTAGACAGTCTCAGAGAGACGGCGCATGACGTTGTAGAGAGCGTTAATCTTGTGGTCAAATCCCTCAAGCCACGAGGCATAGTGCAGGCATGTCCTTGCCATGTCTGCCACTTCCCACAGACGATCCTGCTCTCTGAGACACTTCTCTGCCACAAGCACGCATCCGCAGCAAATATCCTCGTAAGTGTCAAGGCTCTTGCCGTCAGAAGCAAGTGGCTTGCCCTCCACCTCGGCGAGTGCCTGCATCAGCAGGCTGCGGTAGTCTTTTTCATTATTGTCTGTCATAATCACAAGTTTTTAGTCATTTCATACTATTCAAACGGGAACACAGCGTGTCCTGTCTGGGCAGCTCTCCTCGCCCTCGGTACAGCCCGTCATTTCCACGGCACTTTATTCTGTCAAAAAGTGGCACTTTTCTTATCAAAAAAAGCCACTTTTCACGCACAAAAGAGGCACTTTTCATGCACTGAAGAGGCACTTTCCTTATCAAGAAAAAGCCACTTTACCCAGCCCATAACGACCGTTCTCTCACCTCAGATGCCGCCTATCCGCACACATACTCCCTGACCATAATCTTGGGAGTCTGCCTCATGACCTCCCTCACGTCGTCCACACTGCGGTTGAACGGCCCGTTGTGTTCGAGCTTGAGCGTACACATGGCGGCGGCAAAGCGTCCGCTCTGCTCCACGTCCATGCCCTGAATACGGCACCACAGATAGCCTGCGCTGTAAGTGTCGCCGCAGCCTGTGGCATCGACGATGTCACACGGCTCATAGGCAGGTATCTCATAGAACTTGCCGTCAACGAGTATTATAGAACCATAGCTGCCGAGCGTCACGCACACCTCTCTGACACCCCACTCGGCAAGCCGCGCGGCCGCCTCACGCGGGTCGGCAAGGCCGGTGATGACCTCCATCTCGCGCTCGTTGACCTTTATATAATCAGTGCATGCAAGTATCTCACGCTTGTCCTCCCAATCCACCGCATAGACATGCCTGTCGCACACGTCACGTAGATAGCCCTGCGCGTCAATGGAGATGCGGCCCTTGGTGGAGAGATACTTCACAAGCTCGGGAGAGAAGTCGTCGCTGAGCAGCGAGCCGAGATGAAACACCCGCGCCTGCACCTGGCTCATCTCCTCCACGGTGAAAGGGTCGGCACGCTCCAGTACCCTCTGCTGGCGTTCATTCTGGTTGTCGCCATACTTGTTTTCGAAGAACACCGTGTGGCGGCTCGGGTGCGCCAGCACCTCAATGCCAGCCTTGCGCATGTTGTCCACAGTGTTCATTTCTGTCTCTCCGAGCTTGGTAACGAGCAGAAACGACACGTCATCGGGCAAATGACTGAAGGCATAAGAGAAATAAAACGAGGTGCCGCCTGCCATATATACAGTGCCACGCGGCGTTATGATCTTGTCTTTGGTTATGTGCCCCACACAGCAAATGTCTTTCATCATCAACCTTTATTGTTGTTTTTTGTTCCTATTCTTGTTTTTTATCTTATTCTAATGCGCCTTTTCTATTCAGGCAAGCGCGGCCGCCGCAACAGCGAAATCACAGCAGCTCATGCAAAAGTAATGCAAATTCGGTGACGGTGCAAAGGTTTTTGCGGATATTTTGCGCCTGCCCGCCATCTGTCACACGCACGCCCATGCCCGTGGACCTGCACGCATGACCGCCCGGCCGTCGCCTCACGACTCGCCGTGAGGCACGTAGCTGTCGAAGAGAGAGCCAGTGCGGAATGTCATAAGCCTGCCGTCGGCAGGATGACGCAGCGTCAACTGCACGGCATTGAGCCACATGCGCCTGTCTCTCACGCCATAGAGAGGGTCGCCGAGTATTGCGCACGACAGCCCGAGGCGGTGTGCGCAATGCACGCGCAACTGATGCGTGCGCCCAGTGAGGGGATAGAGACGCACAAAGGTCCTGCCCTGCCGCGAGGACAATATGTGGTAGACCGTGCGTGCCTCCTTGCCGCCTGCCATGTCCACACGCTGTCGCGGACGGTCGGCCTCATCGGGGGCGAGAGGCAGCGAGATGCAGCCGTCGGGCTCACAACTGACAGTGCCGTCAAGCACCGCCTCATAGCATTTGCTCACCTCACGGTTGAGAAACTGCCGTTGCAGCCTGTGATATGCCTCCTCCGTGCGCGCCACAACCATCAGTCCGCTGGTGTCCATGTCGAGCCGATGCACAATGACGGGGAACTTCACGGGCGCGACAAGCCCCCACCGCTCTCTCACCAGCTGCTCCACGCTGCACCGCGAGGCTTCCTTGCCAGGCACGCTCAACATGCCGTGCGGCTTGTCCACCACCGCCATCCACTCGTCTTCATATACATAGCGCAGAGAGCCCCCCGCGGTGTCAGCGGCAAGCGGATCGGGGTCGACGGCAAGCCCCTGGAGCATGAACGTGAGTATGGGCAGACACTTGGAGCGGCACGCAGGATAGTAGCGGCCATGCACACGCAGCTCTGACGACTCACTGCCGCCCCACCAGAACTCGGCCATGCACAGTGGGCGCAGCCCATGGCTATAGGCACACTGCAACAATTTGGGCGCGCAACAGTCGCCGCTGCCTGCCGGAGGCACTCCACTGCGGGTGTCACGGAATATCTGGCAAAGGTCGCTCTCCTCTCCCCTCGCATTGAGCATCACATAACGGCTGAAAAGCCACTGTTGCAGGGCATCGCTCATGGCCTTGCGCCTCTGCCTGAGCTGTTGCAGGCGCGCGTCGAGACTGGCCTTGCGCTCCTCAAGCTCGCTGCAGGCGGCGGCACAGCGTCTCCTCACCCTCGCAAGCTCCGCCTTGAGATACTGCGACTCCCTTGTCATCTGCGCCGTCTCCTCGTCTGACAGCGGCACACCCGTCTCCCGCCTGCGGTCACGCCTCGCCTTGGCCTGCGCCATGCGCTGTCTTGCCATGTCCACGGCGGCCTGCGACTCTGCCCTTGCCGCCTCTATGTCGGCGTTGAGCCTGCGGCTGTCCTCGCTTTCTTCCAACGCCCTTATCTCGGCATTGAGCGCGGAGATGCGTGCCTCCTCACGTTTGAAATGTCCGTCGGGCTGTTGCGCGTCATAAACGGGCGGCACAAAATAGGGCCAGTCATTGCGCCCGGCGAGCAGTCCCGAGTAGGCGGCAAGAAAGGCCATGCCTTCATGCGTCTCCACCACCAACACTCCAAACATCTTGCCTCTCTCGATGTCGTCTCTCCACTCTGCCGACCGGGCGATGTGCCTCTGCACCTCACGGGCCGCCGCAACACACAGGGGGTGAGGCTCGTAACAAAACGGATAGGTGAAGCGAGGGGGCGGAGCAACGCCTGCCACCAGCGGATGCAGGGGCGGCAGACTCACAGGGGCGGCTATATGTAGTGATGTAGTGTTCATGTTATTAAAAGAAATTATCATTTGCCCGACATACCAAAATCACTTGCACGACACACCGAGTGACCCACAGGCTGCACAACACGGCCGTCGGCTCACAATGCAGGCACAATAACAGCCCACACTAACGGCGGCACATCGCGGCAAGTGACACCTTACGACAGCCAAGTGCCACTTTTCTGATGCCAAGTGCCACTTCTCTAATGCCAAGTGCCACTTTGCGTTTGCCAAAGTGCCTCTTTTGGCGTGAGGACGGTGGCGTGTCATTGAGTTATTTTTGTCTTTGTCAAATTATGACGGTTATCATTGTAACGTTGTCATCATGGTGTAATTGGTCGTAATCTACGACTTTCGACCTTAAAGGGTCTTATTAGACCATAAATAAGGTCGTAATTCATAAATCAGGTCATATTACGACCTTATTATCCACTTTCGACCTTTGGTTGTGATTAATTTATTTTCATCCATCTCAACAAGCAATTTGCCCACCATACGCAGTTTTTGCTCTTCCGTTTTGTTGGAAGGCAATACATCTTTCAAGTATTCATTTTTGCATTATATGCTGTCACCGAGGGGAAGTATCGTTTTTGAGTGTGTAAAGTTAGTGCAAACTGAGTGAAAACACAAAATAAGCTCGCTTTTTTTATTTGTCAGGCACATACTATGAGACACCCAAAATGCGCTCAACAACAAAAACAGGCGAGCTTATTTTGTATTGTCTTCAATTTGCACTAACTTTGCATAAGTCAGGCGGCAGCCTTATGGCATGTCAGGCGCATCCTGCCTGCAACGCGCCCTGCGACCGCGCTGTCCATATCATCATTATCACATAAGAAAATTATCATTATCACACAAGAAAATTCATAATTATCACATAAAAAGCATACGACTATGAGTACACTGAAAAAAGATTTCGCGTCAAAACTCCTTGAAGTAAAGGCCATCAAGCTACAACCCAACGATCCGTTCACATGGGCTTCGGGCTGGAAGTCGCCCTTCTACTGCGACAACCGCAAGACCCTTTCATTTCCATGGCTGAGAAGCTATGTGAAACTGGAACTCGTGCATACCATACTCGAGCATTTTCCCGAGGCAACGGCCGTGGCTGGCGTGGCCACAGGTGCCATAGCACAGGGCGCGCTCGTGGCTGACGCGCTGAACATGCCATTCGTGTATGTGCGCTCCAAGGCCAAGGATCACGGCATGCAGAACCTCATCGAGGGAGAGCTGCCCAAGGACTCAAAGGTGGTGGTTGTGGAAGACCTTATATCCACTGGCGGCAGCAGTCTCAAGGCGGTGGCAGCACTGCGTGAGGCTGGCTATGAGGTGATAGGCATGGTGGCATCTTACACCTATGGCTTCCCCGTGGCAGAAAAGGCATTTGCCGACGCTAACGTAAGGCTGGAGACACTCACCGACTATGAGCATGTGGTGGAGAAAGCCCTCGAGACTGGATATATAGCACAGGAGGACGTGTGCCTGCTGCACGAATGGCGCAAGGACCCTGCCAACTGGAAGAAATGAGACACACTGGCATAAAGAAATATTCAAATACAGCAACAGCCTATGTCAACTTTTGAAAGCAGTGTCAAACAGATAGCCCACAGTCAAGAGACGGTCTACAACACTCTCAGCGACCTGCGCAACCTGCAGGCCCTCGTGGACAGGGCAGAACAGATTATGCCCTATCTGCCAGAGGAGGCAAAAAAACACGCCGAGCATCTCAAAGACCTGAAGTTTGACCAAGACAGCCTCTCCATAGAGGCTCCCATGGTGGGCGAGATAAAGATGAGGATTGTCGAGCGAGAGGCTCCCAAGAACATCAAGTTTGGCTCGGAGAACAGCCCCGTGCAGTTTAACCTGTGGATACAGCTGCTGCCCACGGGCGACAGCTCATGCAAGATGAAGCTCACCATCAAGGCCGACATACCGTTCATGCTCAAGGGCATGGTGAAAAAGCCACTTGCCGAGGGCATAGAGAAGGTGGCAGACGCCCTGGCCATGATACCCTATCAGGACTGACGGCATCAAGGCAGGCAAACTGCCGATTGACTACACCAAGGCGACTGCGGCGGCATGCACGCGCGGCAGTTGCCTTTTTTCTTACATACATCACACACATAGCATCATGTTTATCAGAACACTCTTACGCGCGGCGGCGGCAGCCACGACGGCTACAATCATGGCGGCTACGTGCGCCTGCGACAACGCTGACTTTGACTACTCGGGCGAGAGGTGCTATTTCATTTTCGACAACAGCAAGCACCAAGACGCTACACTACAGAGTGCGCTCAACCCCATGGCACCCGGCATATTCTGCCGCATATATGAGGGGCAGGAGGGCGGCTCGCTGTTCTTCTATTTCAAGAACAACCACGGGCTGGACTCAAAGAAGAAGGCCAACGCTGAGGACATAAGACGCACAAGGCAGATAGGTGTCTACAACAAGTCGGGCATTATCGTGGGCTATGCGCCCGACGGCATGCTCTATGCCTTTGACTGCCAATGTCCCAACTGCTATTATGACACGGCCATGGCCAACTACAAACTGACGATGAACACGGCAGGCATAGCCACATGCAACAGCTGCAAGAGAGAGTATGACCTCAACAACAACGGACTGTGCGCCAACGGCAGAAAACTCATAAAATATCGCGCCAGCTGCTCAGGCCCGCTCGGGGTGCTGAGCGTGGTCAACTGAAAAGCGGCTCTTTGGCATAGCTGAAGTGCCGCTTTGCGTGTCATAAAACGGCTCTTCAACACTGGCAAAGTGCCGCTTTGCGTGTAAAGGACAAGGTTAATGACAGCGGCAGAAGACGCAAAAGGCATTGGCACGAGGGCGCAGAGCCGTTGGCGAAAGCCTGATAGTCGAGGGCATAACGGCATGCAGCCCCAGGCAACGGCGCAATCGAGTAGGAGGTAAACACTAATCATAGGTGTTTATCTCCTATTTTCGTGT
>CAMGFM010000050.1 GCA_946055365.1 uncultured Prevotella sp.
ATGAGCTGCCTCACTTCCTTGATTTTCTTTTCCACTGCGTCAGACACAAAGAGCCGCTCCTCCATCTTGGGACGCTTGCTGACGAGACGCGTGTTGTCGCTTGCCGCTGTCATGTGCATGTCCGCAGACGCGCGGCACGCGGCATAGACACCGCACATGCCCTCCGCAGCGCGGGCATGCAGCTGTCCGCACGACAAGGCGAGCATGACGGCGGCGCATGAAAGACTGTGTTTCGTGGTTTTTCTCATAATAAGATATGTATAGTCTAAGGTTTTACATGGCTGCATGGCACGTATATGCACATGCTAAAAAGCCGCTATGAGCGACAAATTTACACATTTCTGACAGATATACCAAACATGTCCGCGGTTTATGCACGCTTTATTGAACTAAAATCACTATCTTTGCACAATTATAGGCCGCACCCCGCCACAACAAACATCAAGATGAAGATTACAGACATACTGGAAAGCAAGGACGGCAAGAGACGATTCTCCATAGAACTGCTGCCGCCGCTCAAGGGCACCGGCACAGACAGGCTGTTCTCGACGATAGAGAAATACAGGGAGCTGGGCCCGGCATACATAAACATCACCACACACCACAGCGAATATGTGTATCGCGAGCTGGAGGACGGCAAGTACGAGCGTCTGCGCGTGCGCCGCAGGCCCGGCACGCTGACCATTGCCGCCGCCATACAAAACCGTTTTGGCATACCGGTGATACCGCACGTCATCTGCAGCGGCACTACGGCAGAGAATATAGAGTATGAACTGCTCGACATGCAGTTTCTCGGCATCGACAACCTGCTGCTCCTGCGCGGCGACAAGGCAAGGGAAGACAGCGTGTTCAAGCCCCTGCCTGGCGGACACACCCACACCACCGACCTCATAGCGCAGGTCAACAGGTTTAACGAGGGCTTTTTCAACGACGGCACGCCCATCGCCTGCCCCTCGGGATGCTTTCACTATGGCGTGGCAGCCTATCCCGAGAAGCACGAGGAGGCTCCCAACATCGACATGGACATGCATTATCTCAAGATGAAGCAGGACATGGGGGCTGAATATGCCGTGACGCAGCTGTTCTACGACAACGACAAGTATTTCAAGTTTGTGAGAAAAGCGCGCGAGATGGGCATTACCATGCCTATAATACCAGGCATCAAGCCCTTTGCAAAGCTCTCGCAGCTGACGGTAGTGCCGCGCACGTTTCACTGCGACTTGCCGCAAGAGCTGGCAACAGAGGCCGTGAAGTGCAAGAACGACGACGACGCGCGACAGCTGGGCATAGAATGGTCGACAGAACAGTGCCGGCAGCTCTATGCGGCAGGCATCAACAACATACATTTCTACACCGTCTCGGCCGTCAACTCGGTAAGAGATGTGGTCAAAAGGCTGATGTGAGGATTTTCGGGTGAAAGGACAAAGACGTGAAATTTGAAGATGTTATAGGGCAGGAGGCCGCCAAGCGGTCGCTGCAAAGGATGATTGACGAAGACAGAGTGCCGCACGCGCTCATGTTCTGCGGCCCTGCGGGCTGCGGCAAGCTGGCTCTTGCCCTGGCGTTTGCCTCGCGGCTGCTCAAGGACAGCCGTCTGCTGCGCCGATGGACACATCCCGACCTCCATTTCACCTACCCCACCATCAAAAAGCCCGGCATGGGATCCGAACACCAGCCCGTGAGCGATGACTTTGCACGCGAATGGCGCAACCTGATAGCCGACGGGCCATATTTTGCGCTGGAACAATGGCTCGAGGCAATGGGCGCGGAAAACCAGCAGGCCGTCATCACAGGCGGAGAGAGCGACGCACTGGCACGCAAGCTGAGCGTCAAGTCGGGCATGGGCGGCTATAGGGTGTGCATAATATGGCTGCCCGAGCGCATGAACCTCACCTCTGCCAACAAAATGCTCAAACTGCTCGAGGAACCGCCCGCACGCACGGTGTTCCTGCTCGTAAGCGAAGACCCAGGAATGTTGCTTGAGACCATAAGAAGCAGGGTGCAGCGCGTGCAGCTGAGGCGACTCGACGACACGGAGATAGCCGACGCTCTGCAACAAAGGCGCGGACTGTCGCCCGAAACGGCACTGCGCACGGCACGCATGGCTGGCGGCTCATGGCTCACGGCCATACAGTCGCTCAGAACCGACAGCGAGAACAGAATGTTTCTTGACCTTTTCACCATGCTCATGCGCAGAGCCTACACCCGCAGCCTGCCTGAGCTGAAGCAATGGAGCGACAGCGTGGCCACACTGGGCAGAGAGCGGCAGAAAAGGTTTCTGCGCTATTTCAGCAGAATGATAAGGGAGAGCTTCATGTATAACTTTCACGCCCCGCAACTCTCCTATATGACACTCGAGGAGGAGGAGTTTGCCAAACGCTTTGCCCCTTTTATCAACGAGGCCAACATTCTGGAGTTTGCCGACATGGCAGACCTGGCCCTGCGTGACATCTCACAAAACGCCAACGCTAAGTTTGTGCTGTCGGACATGGCCCTGCACACCATCATTCTCGTAAGAAAACGCCCGTAAGGCAATATCACACACAACATAAAGGGACGGGTCATGCCCTCCCGCATATCACACCACATACATATATATATACGTATATAAAAGATGAAAGACTTTAAGGACATGCAGTTCAAGCTCTCCCGCGACACCGACCGTGGCCTCAGCCACTGGGCATGCGGCAGACAAGACAGGCAACTCAACACATATGACTGGCTCTATGACGTGCCGGGCAACGAAGAGGACACCGACCTCGTGGAGGTGCAGTTTAAGAACACACGCAAGGGCTACTACCACAACGTCAACCGCCTGGAGCTGCACAAGGGCGACATCGTGGCGGTGGAGGCAAGCCCGGGACACGACATCGGAGTGGTGACTCTCACTGGCAGACTCGTCAAGTTGCAGGTGAAGAAGGCCAACCTCAAGTCGGCAGACGACATCAAGCGCGTGTATCGCATAGCCAAGCCCGTGGACATGGACAAGTATTACGAGGCCAAAAGCCGCGAACACGACACCATGATACAGAGCCGACAGATAGCCAAACGCCTCGGGCTGCAAATGAAAATTGGCGACGTGGAGTATCAGGGCGACGGCAACAAGGCCATATTCTACTATATTGCCGACGAGCGCGTGGACTTCAGACAACTGATAAAGGTGCTTGCCGACACCTTCCACGTGAGAATAGAGATGAAACAGATAGGCGCAAGGCAGGAGGCAGGGCGCATAGGCGGCACAGGACCGTGCGGCAGGGAGCTGTGCTGCGCCACATGGATGAAAAACTTTGTGAGTGTCGGCACCAACGCCGCAAGAATACAGGACATATCGCTCAATCCGCAAAAACTGGCTGGCATGTGCGCCAAACTCAAATGCTGCCTCAACTATGAGGCTGACAGCTATGTGGAGGCAGGAAGGAAGATGCCGTCAAGGGACGTGGTGTTGCAGACTCTTGACTCTGACTACTATGTGTTCAAGACCGACATTCTCGCAGGACTCGTGACCTACTCCACTGAAAGGGGCGTGGCCGCCAACCTCGAGACTATCACCGCCGAGAGGGCAAGGGAGATAATGGAGATGAACAGACACGGCGAAAAGCCTGAGTCGCTGACGGCTGACGGCAAGCCACGAGCCTCCGCACAGAACCCCGACTTGCTGGCTGATGCCGACGTGAGCCGCTTTGACAAGGCTAAGAAGAAAAAGAAAAACCGCAACAAGGCAGGCAAGAACAATGCGGCGGCACAGCCCGCACAGCCAGCGGCAAAGAAGGACAACGCCGAAAGGCAAAACCGACAGCCACACGCACCTAAGGAACGCCAGCCACAGCCCGGCGCACCGCAAAGACAGCCAAAGGCCAATGCTGAGCCCAAGCGTGACAACAACAAGCCGCAGCCCGACGGAGGCGACAACGACGGCAATGGCAAGCAATAACGGCACATGCGGCATGAAGACCATCACTAACGCGCTCGCGACACTGTGCGCAATGGCGGCACTTGCCGCCTGCGACACGCACACTGTGTATGACAGCTACAAGGACACGCCCGTGACGGGATGGGAGAAAAGCGACACACTGTGCTTTAACCCTGCCGCCATAAGGCAAACGGCTGTCTACAACGCCTCGCTCGGCATGAGGGTGTCACACAGCTACCCTTACAAGTCGGTCACAATAATAGTAGAGCGGCAGACGGCTGGCACTAATGCCGTCTGCAAAGACACTCTGACATGCGAGATAACCGACGGCGACGGCGACGCCATCGGCTCGGGGGTCAACTACTACCAGTATGACTTTCCCATAAGCGACATGTCTCTTAATGAGGGCGACTCACTGAGCATAAAGGTGTGCCACGGCATGAAAAGGGAATCGCTGCCTGGCATATACAACGTGGGCATTAGGCTCACAAGACGCTGAACGGCACGTGTGGCGCACACACTTCTGTCTCAAGTAAAGCAGAGGCTTTGCATCAGAAGGATGCAGCCTCTCATCCCAAGAACACACGCGCCGACACGTCTCATGCGTCACGGCTTTTCACGCAAGAATGGCATGGCGTGTAACAAGGCACATTATCACCATATCAAAAGTGCCGCTTTTGCAACCGCAAAGTGCCGCTTTTGCAATCGCAAAGAGGCATTTCACGATTGCAAAAGCGGCACTTTCTTTTTCTGCACAATCACTCTTTTTGGGGCAGAACGGCTACTATAAGGCACAAAAAGGGCGGACACACTGCCCGCCACTCACATGCACGTGCGTCAGAACGGCAGAGCTTGCAGCCCCACAGCCGTCCTGACGCACAGTAATGTCTGAAAATTAGTCCACTAAAGAACGCGTTGCCTTAGAACTCGGCGGTCTTTGGCGTGCGCGGGAATGGTATGACATCGCGTATGTTCTGCATACCCGTGATGAAAAGTATGAGACGCTCGAAGCCGAGACCGAAGCCTCCGTGCGGGCATGAGCCATAGCGGCGTGTGTCAAGATACCACCACATGTCTTTCATGGGTATGTTGCGTGACTCTATCTCAGCCATCAGCTTGTCATAGTTCTCCTCTCTCACGCTGCCGCCGATGATTTCGCCAATCTGCGGGAACAATACGTCTGTGCCTTGTACGGTCTGGCCGCTCTTGCCGCCAAACCCAGACTCCTCCTCGTCTATCTTCATGTAGAACGCCTTGATAGACTTGGGATAGTTTGTCATGATTACAGGCTTTTTGAAATGTTCCTCCACGAGATAACGCTCATGTTCAGAGGCAAGGTCGTCGCCCCACTCACACGGGAACTCAAACTTGCGTCCTGCCGCCTTGGCCTCCTGCAATATGCGTATGCCCTCGGTGTAGGGCAGGCGCACAAAGTCGCAGTCGACGATGCCCTTGAGACGCTCTATAAGCCCCTTGTCAATCATCTTGTTGAGGAATTCGAGGTCGTCCTTGCAGTTCTCGAGAGCCCAGCGCACACAATGCTTGATGAAATCTTCCTCAAGATCCATCAGGTCGTTGAGGTCTATGAACGCCACCTCAGGCTCTACCATCCAGAACTCTGCGAGATGGCGCGGCGTGTTGGAGTTTTCGGCGCGGAATGTAGGGCCGAAGGTGTAGATGGCACCGAGGGCCGTGGCTCCCAGCTCGCCCTCCAGCTGTCCTGAAACGGTGAGTGACGTCTGCTTGCCGAAGAAATCGTCATCATAAACAATCTTTCCGTCCTCGTCTTTCTTGAGGTCATAGAGGTTTTTGGTGGTCACCTGAAACATCTGTCCTGCACCCTCACAGTCGCTGGCAGTGATGATGGGCGTGTGGAAATAGAAGAAGCCATGCTCATGGAAGTAGTTGTGGATGGCTATCGCCATGTTGTGACGTATGCGCATCACCGCGCCAAACGTGTTTGTGCGCAGACGCATGTGGGCGTGCTGTCTCATGTATTCAAAGCTCTGTCCCTTCTTCTGCATGGGATAGTCTGAGCCGCAGAGACCGTATATCTCTATCTGCTCACACTGTATCTCAGAGCTCTGTCCCTTGCCCTGGCTCTCCACGAGTGTGCCTGTCACGCTGATGCAGGCACCCGTGGTGATTTGCTTGAGCATGTCCGCGCTGTGCTTTGCGGGGTCTACGACCACCTGAACGTTGTTGATGGTAGAGCCGTCGTTGAGTGCGATGAAGTCAACCGCCTTGCTGCTGCGGTGAGTGCGCACCCAGCCCTTCACGTTGACGGTGGTGCCGTAGTCTGTGCGCCTAAGTATGTCGACAATCTTTGTACGCTTCATTTTTTTTATTCTGTTTGTATAATAAAAATCGTTTGCGCCTTACCTCTCAGTCATGCGCCTTGTGTCAGTGAATATCTATGTAGACATGCCCTAAGGCATCCCCCAGTGTCGGGAATGCCTTAGGGACATCATCTGAAAAACCTTTATTCGAATGCTCCCATGCGCAGCATGTCCACTTCCTTTTCGGTGAGGAAACGCCAGTCGCCGCGTCTGAGATTTTTCTTTGTGAGACCTGCAAACTGCACACGGTCGAGTTTCACGACACGATAGCCAAGATGCTCAAAGATGCGTCTCACTATGCGGTTCTTGCCGCTGTGTATCTCTATGCCAACCTGGCTCTTGTCGGTGTCACTTGCATATTCCACGGCATCAGCATGCACTTCTCCGTCCTCAAGCTCAATGCCCGAAGCTATCTGCTGCATGTCGTGAGCCGTGACGTTCTTGTCAAGGAACACATGGTAGACCTTTTTCTTGAGAAACTTGGGGTGTGTGAGCTTGGAAGCGAGGTCGCCGTCGTTGGTAAGCAACAGCACACCCGTGGTGTTGCGGTCGAGCCTGCCCACAGGATAGATGCGCTCGGGGCATACGTCCTTTACAAGATCCATGACAGTCTTGCGCTGCTGCGGATCGTCGCTCGTGGTGACGCAGTCCTTGGGCTTGTTGAGCAGCACATACACCTTTTTCTCGAGGCTTACGGGCTGTTCGTGGAAGTGTATGACGTCTGTTCTCTTCACCTTAACGCCGAGCTCGGTCACCACCTCGCCGTTTACGGTCACCACACCTGCCTGTATGAACTCGTCGGCCTCACGTCTTGAGCAGATGCCAGCGTTGGCAAGGAACTTGTTAAGGCGTATCGGCTCGTTGGGATCTACATGTTCCTCCTTATATTCTATGCGCTTCTTGAGGCTATACTTGGCATTGGGGTCATAGCCGGGAGTGCGCTGACGGTGGTTGTAGCCGCCTTTGGGCTGATAGCCGCCCTGTCCGTAGCCGCCTCTTGGCTGATAGCCGCCCTGCTGAGTGCGTGGCTGGTAGCCGCCTCTTGGCTGCCAGCCTCCCTGCTGCGCACGTGACTGATAGCCCCTTGGCTGCCAGCCGCCCTGCTCGCCATCCTGGTCATAGCGCGGACGATAGCCGCCCTGCTGCTGGCGCGGCTGGTAACCGCCAGCCTGCTCTCCGTCCTGGTCGTAGCGCGGACGATAGCCGCCCTGCTGCGGTGTACGCGGCTGATAGCCGCCATTCTGCTCGCCATCCTGATTGTAGCGCGGACGATAGCCGCCCTGCTGTGCGCGCGGCTGCCAGTTGCCTCTCGGCTGCCAGCTGCCCTGCTGAGTGCGCGGACGATAACCGCCCTGCTGAGTGCGCGGCTGGTAGCCGCCGCTGCCCTGCAGGCCTGTGCCAAAGCCCTCCGGACGGAATGCATTGTCGTCGCCCGATGCTGAAGAAGGCCTGCTTGAACTGTACTGAGGACGCTGCGTGTGTATGCGCGGACGCTGCGGACGGCCGCTTACATTGCGATACTCTCTCTGATAGTTGCCTGCGGGACGGCTGTAGCTGTCGCTCTTGCCTGTAGTTTGATCCGCTGTGTTCTGCTCCTGGCTCTTTCCAAGTTCTGAATCCATAGTATTTTTATAAGTCTGTTATTAGCCTCACGGCCGGTTATGTGTAATATAAATATGTATTATATATAAATATGTGTATTGCATGCCCATGCAGCACCTCCGACATGCCAACACTGCTCATCTTTACCTCAAAGACGCAGCCTGTCGGGATGACGCTGTCGTGCCTTATAAGCCGATGTGGCACACCTTAAATGCCGGTGTAGTTCATCGGAGTGATGTTCATGATCTCAGCCTTTACCTCATCGCTCACGTCAAGTCCCCTCACAAACTCGTGTATTGTC
>CAMGFM010000051.1 GCA_946055365.1 uncultured Prevotella sp.
AAAGGGGTTCTTTTGCCACCGTGAGTCGTTGCCTTACATTCATGAAGAGCCGCTCCTGCAATCACGGGGGCGTGAGACTGTGGCGGCACATCCACACATTTATATTTATAGACATCATATTTTACAGGCAAAACATACAGGAACAGGAAAAAAACGACAATCACTATGGACAATAAAGAAAACATGAAAATAGCAGTTGCTGGCACCGGCTATGTGGGTCTGAGCATTGCGACATTGCTCTCGCAGCATCATGAGGTGACAGCCGTGGACGTGGTGGCAGAAAAGGTGGAGAAACTGAGCCGCCGCGTCTCTCCCATTAAGGACGACTATATAGAGGAGTATCTCAAGAAGCCAGAGCTGAAGTTCAAAGCCACGCTCGACGCAAGGGCGGCATACGCCGACGCCGATTTTGTGGTGATAGCCGCCCCCACCAACTACGACCCCGTGCGCAACTATTTTGACACCTCCCACGTGGAGGAGGTCATTGATCTTGTGACGGAGGTCAATCCCGAGGCCGTGATGGTCATCAAAAGCACCATTCCCGTGGGCTACAGCCAGAGCCTGTTTGAGAAGCGCGGACGCAATCTGCGCCTGCTCTTCTCCCCAGAGTTCCTGCGCGAGAGCAAGGCCCTCTATGACAACCTCTATCCGAGCCGCATCATAGTGGGATGTCCCGACAGCGGCATCTCCGACAACGCCTACATGCTCCTTGAAGCCGCCCGACGCTTTGCCGCCATGCTTCAGCACGCCGCGCTTAAGCCCGATGTAGAGACACTCATCATGGGCCTGACAGAGGCAGAGGCCGTGAAGCTCTTCTCCAACACCTATCTCGCGCTGAGAGTGAGCTACTTCAACGAGCTTGACACATACGCCGAGATGAAGCATCTCGACACACAGTCAATCATACGTGGCGTGAGTCTCGACCCGCGCATAGGCGACCACTACAACAACCCGTCATTTGGCTATGGCGGCTACTGCCTGCCAAAGGACACAAAGCAGCTGCTTGCCAACTATAAGGACGTGCCAGAAAACCTCATTGAGGCCATTGTAGAGAGCAACCGCACCCGCAAGGACTTCATTGCGGACAGGGTGCTGAAGAAAGCCGGATATTATGACTATTTCAACCATGGCGACTGGAACCCCGAGGAGGAGCGTCATTGCGTGGTGGGCGTATATCGTCTCACAATGAAGTCAAACTCCGACAACTTCCGCCAAAGCAGCATCCAGGGTGTCATGAAACGCATAAAGGCAAAGGGCGCTGAGGTCGTGATCTACGAGCCCATGCTTGAGGACGGGGCAACGTTCTTTGGCTCAAAGGTCGTCAACTCGCTCGAGAGGTTCAAGGACATGTGCAACGCTATCATCGCCAACCGCTATGACTCGTGCCTTGACGACGTGGCAGACAAGGTTTACACCAGAGACATATTCAAGAGAGACTGACACCGACGATGAGTACGCTCCACATTTTCAACCCCGAGCACGACATGGCTCTCGCCGCCGATGCCGAGGTGTTTACTCCCCCTCATAACATACGCTGTTTATGCTCAGACATGGCGTTTTTGCCGGCTCTGTGGGCAGATGACGGCGATGTGGTGCTTGCTGATGATGTGGCAGGAGCCATGGAGGCGGTGCGCCATCTGTCAAGACACGCTGCCAGAGTGCGCTTTGCCACTGTCGGCGATGTGGCGTCGGGCATGGCCGGTCACATCACCTCTGTATCCCCATGGGGCTGGGACAAGGCTCTGGTGCGCAGGCTGCGTCCTGCGGCGGACTCTCTAAGAGGACTCGTGCCCGACGCTGCCCGGCTGTCGGCGTTGCGCGCCATGAGCCACAGGCGTTTTGCCGCGGAGCGTCTGCTCGCCCCGATAGTGGCAGACACGTGCGGCACGGTGGGTGAGAGCGTCTTTTGCGCGTCACTTGACGAGGTGCACCGCGAGGCAAGCCGCCATGCGTCGGGCGTGGTGCTGAAGATGCCGTGGAGCAGCAGCGGCCGCGGTGTGAGATATGCGCCCGCACATGGCATGGATGCCAACATGGAGGGCTGGGCGCAGAATGTCATAGCGCGTCAGGGAGGCATTATGGTGGAGCCAAGGTATGTCAACGTGATGGACTTTGGCATGGAGTTTCACGCCGATGCGCATGGCGGCATACGCTACTGCGGCCTGTCGCTTTTCCTGACAGACAAGGGTGCCTACAAGGGCGGACTTATAGCGACGGAGGAACAGAAGCGAGATCTGTTGTCACGTTATGCAGACATGACATTGGTGGATGAGATCAGGCAAAAGATAGTGCAGACTCTGCAGCCGCTCATGTCGGGTGTATATGAAGGCCCGTTTGGGGTGGACATGATGATAGTGGCGGTGGCAGACGGCTGCGGTTTTCATGTGCATCCGTGTGTGGAGCTGAATCTGCGGCGCACCATGGGTCACGTGGCTATTGCCCTCTCGCCGTCCGTTCCGCAGCCTTGGCGTGTGATGAGCGTGGAGAGCGGAGACAGATGCAAGGTGTGTGTGCATGAGACAACGTATGATATGGTCAACACGTCTGTCGCAAGGCTCTGACGGTAGCCTTGTCTGTGTGATGACTGCGGATGCGTATGTGTGACAGCTACTTGTATGTGTGGCGATAGCCCTGAGTCTGATTGACGGCAACGGTTGTGTCTGTGTTACGGCAACCGCATCTGTGTGACAGAGGCATACTGTGACTGCGGCATAGTGTAAAATTCAACACCTTTTCTTATGGCATATTCCGTCGCCCCATGAGCCTTGGCATGTTTAGGGCATATCGTTATAATCATTCCTGACAGTCTATGGACAAAGGAAAGAGGCACTATATTGTCGCCGAGTGGCACTTTGCGACAATATAGTGCCTCTTTGTTTATGCAAAAGTGGCACTTTGTTGAGATCAAAGTGCCACCTTGCAGATGTGATGTTTCTCTATCAGGTTTGATAATGGTCTTGTTTCTACTAAGAGAACCGTCTCATGTCGCAAGAACCACCCCGTCCCTGCTACACGACTACGTCTCATCAAGAAAGAGAACCGTCTCGTTCCTTACTCCACGACCATCTCGTCAAGGAAGAACCATGCAGGATAGCCCACGCCGTAGTGCCATGAGGGGCAGAGTCCGAGGGTCTCTATATGCACCTTGATATATCTTGCCTTGACCTCAGACGGTGTTGACAGTATGGCAGGCGTGAACTTGACAGACGGGTCGCGGTCTTCGGCAAACTCGTGCCTGCCCATTTCAGTCCATGTGACATTGTCGTCGCTATAGTGGCATGTGACGCTCTTGGGCAGGAATATCCATGCGCCGAGCTGGTGGAAGAAGTCTATTGTGACCTTGCTGAAGTGTTTGCTCTCTTTCATGTCAATCACGAAGTCTGCGTCGCGGCCTTTCCATCCCACCCAGCTTTCAACGTAGGTTGTGCCTCCATACAGTCCGTCGGTAAGTGCCTTATCGGCAATGGGCATGTATCTGTCGTCGGGTGCGCTCGTCCATGTTATCTCTGCTCCCTTGGCCTTGTTGACGGTGGCTGATGGCAGGAAACGCTCCCTATATAGCGTGCAGTAGTCTTCCACGCGGTTGTTGCGCTCGTTGAGGGTGGTGACGCCAAATCTCCTACATGTGTTCTGGAATGTCATGAGGTCTCTGACCACTGTCTCGGTGTCGCTGTCGGGCATAGTCCTGGCTATCTCGAGCTTGCTGTATCTAAGCGGCAGTCTTGATATTTGCACATGTGCGAGTCTCGCGCTGTCGCCTGCCACGGCCTTTTCTGCGGCATCAAATAGCTCGTCATAGGTTTTGGTGAGCTGTGGGTTGAGCATACCGTTCTTGTGGGTCACTGGCGAGTCATATATCCACAGTTCCGTGCCGGAGGAGAGCAGTGCTCCCTGCAGGAGCTGCTGGTAGCGGTACATGTATCGTGCGGCATCGCCGTAATATCCTTGCATGAACGATGTCATGAGAGAGTCGGCGTCGAGATAGGGGTTCCACATGAGTTTCTCAATCATGTAGGCGCGCAGTTCTGCAAAGTCGGTGCCAAAGCTGCCGTTCACCTGCTCGAAGAGCATGGTGGCGTGGTTTTTCTTGAAAAGCTGTATGTTTTTCTGCAATATGTGGAAGTTGGGGAATGGCGACACCATATTGTCAAAGTTGATGCCGTAGTCCCACACGAAGATGTTGTTTGATATGGCTGCCCAGCCCTCAAGAGCCTTTATGAAATACTGTCCCGAGGCATTGTCGGTGAGCGGCACCTCGCGCTTGCAGTCTATGTCACACAGCATGATATTGACATTGGGCAGTGGCTTGACATGCTTTGGAGGTGTCATGCTGAACAGATAGGCGAGGGTAGAGAACTGCTTGTCGGGAAATCTTGTGGCGAGCTTGTTCATGAAACGTATTATCGGTCCTGAGGGACTGCCCTCATAGTCCATGACCTTCTTGCACTCCTCGCACTGGCAATAGGTGTCATTGCCATCGTTTTGGCTCACGCTGATCATGTCTTTGTCAGGATTTGCCTTGAAAATGGAGTCAAGCCTGCCTGCCACTATCTCAAACACCTCGGGGTTGGTGAGACACCACTGGCTGTGATTGCCAGGCCTGCGCTCGCCGTTGATGTATGAGTAATACTCGGGGTGGTCTTTGCCATAGACCGATGCCGGCATAAGGCGGTCAAAGGTGTGCACCCACATGTTGTTGATGAACATCTCCGACTGGTCGTGCGTGCGAAACCAGTTGGCATACACGGGATCTTGATTGCCATAGCTGAATGTCTGGCGGAACAAGAACGCAGGGGTCTCTGCCATGTGTATCTCTGGCAGGCTCAGTGTGGCTGAAGAGTTGTGGCGGTTTAGCACATAATAGTCCTTGGCGTAATAGTTGACGCCGAGATAGTTTTCGAGCAGGGCGGTCACACCGTATATTACGCCCTTGCCGCCTGCGCCCTTTATTTGCAGCACGCCGTCCTTGCATGTTATGCTAAAGCCGTCGTGCGAGGCTTCATGTGTGGTCCCGCCTATGAGTATGGAGCCTTTGCCTGTCTTGCCGTCGCTGATGATGGGGAGCTGTGCGCCCGACAGCTCCCTGACAAAGCGTTGCAACAGTTCGGCTGCCTCGCGGTTATGGCTATTGTCTTCCACAAGGCGTATTTGTGCCTTGGGCTTTCCCTTGTCGGCGAGGGTCATTTGTGCTGACGCGGCGAGTGGCAATGATGCCAGCGCAAGCGTCATGAGTGCTGGTGTGAGGATGTTTTTTTTCATTGTAATGTGTAGATGTTATGTTTTGATTGTATTAGATATTTATGTCGTGGACATTCTGCGTCGCACTTGATTGGTTCTGTTTTTTTTATTTTATAAAGGCTTATTAGGTTATGATTCACAAAATTAAAAAAAAATTCGGCATAAACACAAATAGGATAGTTTTTTTTTTATACCTTTGCATAAGGCAGGCAACGCCTCGGAAATTGTGGCAAACTCCTTTTCTCTTGGCTCAAACCGCCTTTGCATAAGGCTGTGCGAGCTTCTGAATGTGGGTTGTCACAATGCTTAGATGCTTCCCTTGCGTCAGATGTGGCACTTTTTTGTCACAGAGTGGCACTCTGTTGTCGTAAAGAGGCTCTTTGAGTAGCGTAAAGTGGCACTTCCCTGATATGAATAATCGTGTGCTGCTCATGACAGCCTAATGTGTCTCGGCTTGCACTGTCTTGTGCATAGACAGGCTGCGTCTCGGCATATACAATACATTTAAATATGACATATTAATAATCATCACATATTTTATTATATATGGAAGTAATAAAAACAGAGATTGATGGCTTGTATATCATAGAGCCTCGTGTCTTTAAGGATGCTCGCGGCTATTTCTTTGAGAGCTTCTCGCAGCGTGAGTTTGACGAGAAGATAGGCAAGATAGAGTTTTGTCAGGACAATGAGAGCATGTCGTCGTATGGTGTCATGCGAGGCCTGCATTTTCAGCGTCCCCCTTTCACGCAGAGCAAGCTCGTGCGTTGCGTGAGGGGAGCGGTGCTTGACGTGGCCGTAGACATACGCAAGGGTTCGCCCACGTATGGCAGGCATGTGGCTGTGGAGCTTACTGAGGACAATCACAGGCAACTGTTTGTGCCGCGTGGCTTTGCACATGGCTTCTCCGTGCTGAGCGAGACGGCCGTCTTCCAATATAAGTGTGACAATTTCTATCATCCAGAGGCTGACGGCGGCATTAGCATCCTCGACAGGTCTCTTGGCATAGACTGGAGGATACCCGAGAATGTGGCGATACTGTCTGAGAAGGACACGAGACATGCTCTGCTGAGCGATTTTGAGTCGCCCTTTGACATCAATGTGCCGCTGTATTGAGAGACTCTTGCCTAATGGTCGGCGCAGACGTGCCGCATGGCGTGGCTCTTAGTTTCATGCCGCATGGCAGAAAGGACGGCCGAATTGTCGGTGGCAAATACAATAATAACACACAACAAACGTTTTTCATATATGAACATACTGGTAACTGGCGCAAACGGCCAGCTGGGACACGAGATGCAGAGGGTGTCCGCAGGCAGCACGCACAACTTTATCTTCACCGATGTGGCAGAGGGCTATGACACGCTTGACATCACATGCCCGGAGGCTGTGCTTGCCATGGTGAGAGAGAGAGACATAAGGGTGATAGTAAACTGTGCAGCTTACACAAACGTAGACAGGGCGGAGACAGACACCGCACTTGCCGACCTGCTTAACAACAAGGCAGCCGGCTACTTGGCAGCCGCCATGAAGGAGGTGGACGGCACGCTGGTGCATGTGTCTACCGACTATGTGTTTAAGGGCGACTTTAACGTGCCTTGCCGTGAGGAGTGGGCTACAAATCCGCTTGGGGTGTATGGCAGGACAAAACTGGCAGGCGAGAAGTCTATCGTGGCCACGGGTTGCAGACACATCATCATCAGGACGGCATGGCTTTATTCGCAGTGGGGCAGGAACTTTGTCAAGACCATGAGGTCGCTCACAGACACGAAAGACACGCTTAAGGTGGTGTTTGACCAGGTCGGCTCGCCTACATACGCCGGAGACCTTGCCGAACTCATCATGCACATCATAGAAAACGGGCAGCTTGGCAAGACAGGCATATACCATTACTCCAATGAGGGCGTGTGCTCGTGGTTTGACTTTGCCAAAGCTATATGCGAGATGAGCGGCAACACATGCGACATACAGCCTTGTCACAGTGAGGAGTTCCCGAGTCCCGTGGAGCGTCCGCACTATTCGGTGCTGGACAAGAGCAAGGTAAAGGAGACCTTTGGCGTGAGAGTGCCTTACTGGACAGACTCTCTCAGAAAGTGCATCGCAGAGCTTGACGAGGCAGAGAACACTTTGAATAAGGAATAAGACAGAGAATACATAGGGAAATAAGGCAGAGACAGCGCAAGGCGAGAGGAATACATAACAGTCTTGCTTGTTTTATTCTTCCATGCGCAGCCTATCTTATGACAAGACGGCGCAAATGGAGCGAGACATAAGGCTGGCTTGCCTGTTGCCGAGGTGCAGTCTGTAAGAAGATTCAGGCTTGCCCGTATCTATTTCCGTGTAACACCCCTGTTTTCTATAAAAACAAAACAAACAAGAGACTATGGGTTTTAAGAGAAACATCATCATCACTGGCGGTGCCGGGTTTATTGGCTCACATGTAGTGAGACTGTTTGTGAACAAGTATCCCGACTATCAAATTATCAATCTTGACAAGCTGACTTATGCAGGCAACCTTGCCAACCTGCATGACATCAAGGACAGGGACAACTATGTGTTTGTGAAGGGCGATATATGCGACTTTGAGCTTGTGCGCATACTCATGCGCAAGTATAGTGTGGACGGCATCATACATCTTGCCGCCGAGAGCCATGTAGACCGCTCTATCAAGGACCCCTTTACCTTTGCGCAGACCAATGTGATGGGTACGCTCTCGCTGTTGCAGGCTGCAAAGGAATATTGGGAGAGCCTGCCCGAGAAATATGACGGCAAGCTGTTTTATCATAT
>CAMGFM010000052.1 GCA_946055365.1 uncultured Prevotella sp.
AACGCACTCAAGAACAACCGCAGCACAAGGGGCTTTGAGACCTACACTCTCGGCGACGGCAAGTCGCACGGCAGGCAGGAAAACCTCGAAGTGGCCAAACGCGAGAACTCGGTAATATTGCTTGAGAACGACTACAGGCAGCATTACGTGGGCTTTGACCCCAACTCGCCCGAAAGCAACATCATGTTTGAGTTCATACAAGACCACAACCTGCACAAGAGCATCGACCTCGCAAAGATGCTGCAAAAGCACGTGTGCCGCACAGCAGGGCGGCCTGACAAGGGAGTGCATCAAGAAAATCTCGCCGTGCTGCGACTCACGTCCATGCCAGCGTGCCTGACGGAGGTGGGATACATCTCCACACCATCAGAAGAGAGGCTGCTCAACCAGCAAAGTCAGGTGGACAAGATAGCAAGGGGCATGTACAACGCCTTCGTGGAATATAAGAACACCTATGACAGCCACGCCGCACAGGCCTACAAGCCGCTCCCCGCGCCCACTGCCGACTCTCCCGCAGAGACAACGCCGCAGGCAGACGAGCCAGAGAGGCAAGCCACGACAGACACGCCGCAGCCCGCAAAGCAAAGAAAGCCCGTGGCAGACACGCCGGCGCAAGAGCCGCGCAAGAAAGCCAACACCGCCAACGGCAGACCTGTCTTTAAGATACAGATACTCTCAGGCACCAACCTCCTCAAGGACGGCGACAGGAGCTTCAAGGGACTACGGGGCATCGAACACTACCGCGAGGGCAACATGATAAGATACACCTACGGGGCGTCAGAAGACTATAACAAGATATACAGGCTCAGAAAGGAGATACTGCAAAAGTTTCCCGAAGCCTTTATAATAGCCTTCAAGAACGGACAGAAAACCGATGTCAACGAGGCCATAAGGGAGTTCAAGCAAAACAGACGATGACAAGGCGCACGTCTTGAGAACAATAACAAACATAAAAAAACCACACAGGCTATGAAAGTGTTTACAAAGGAAGTGAAGATAGCCCTCGTAGCTATCGTCGGGACGGTAGTGCTGTTTTTCGGACTCAACTTTCTGAAAGGCATCAACCTCTTCACGTCTACCACCGACTACTACATCGAGTTCAAGAACATCAGCGGACTCTCCGCCTCCAGCCCCATATATGCCGACGGCTACCAGGTGGGCACCGTCAAGGACGTTGTGTATGACTACACCAACCAAAACCCTCCCAAAGTGCTGGTGGCGATAGACCGTGAGATGAGAATACCGCTCGGCTCTACGGCAGAAATAGAAAGCGACATGATGGGCAACGTCAAGGTAAACATACTCCTCGCCAACAAGATGAGGGAAAAGGTCATGTCCGGAGGCACCATCAAGGGCGGCATCAACGCCGGGGCTCTCGGCATGGCGGCAGACATGGTGCCGCAAATAGAACGTATGCTGCCAAAACTCGACAGCATACTCGGCAGCCTCAACACTCTGCTCGCCGATCCCGCCTTGGCACAGTCGCTGCACAACGTCAACACCATCACACAGAACCTCACCGTCTCTACCAAAGAGCTTAACACGCTCATGGGCTCGCTCAACAGAAACATACCGACGATGATGGCCAAGACAAACACACTGCTTGACAACGCGGGAACTCTCACCTCTAACCTCGCGGCACTCGACTTGCAGGCCACAAAGCAGCAGGTGGACCAGACCATTGCCAACGTGCAGCAGCTCACAGACAAGCTCAACAGCAACGAAGGCACCTTGGGACTGCTCATGAACGACCCCACTCTCTACAACAACCTCAGCTCTACCATGCAGAGCGCAGACTCTCTGCTCATAGATCTGAGACAGCACCCCAAACGCTACGTACACTTCTCGCTGTTTGGCAAGAAAGACAAATAAAAGACTCGCCCTGTGACACAAGACGGCACACACGCGTTAGGCAAAACGGCACTTTAGGCACACTAAAGTGCCGTTTTGCGTATTGTAAAGTGCCACTCCACAACAGAAAAGCGGCACTCTGCGTGACGCACGAGCCTTTACGCAACAGAAAAGCCGCACTCCACATAATGCAAAGCCACAACTCCACATAATGCAAAGCCACACTCCACGCCTTGCGAAAAGCCCCACACGACGGGGTCAAGGCACGCTGCACCGCCCTAAACACCTGTTGCGCACAGGCTACATACACGCTACACAGGACACACGAGCCACAATGGCAATACTCGGGTTTCCTGTTTTTTTATGAAATTATAACATTTCATATACAGGATTATTTTCACGCCTTTCACATGTCATTTGCGCCCTCCGCCCAACGGCACTACAGGATGAAATGCGTCATGTTTCACGCTTTTCTCCTATAATTTACAGTTTTTTACATGTGCGCTTTTAAAGGTAGCAAATGTTTCACCGTCATCACCTGTAGGCTTCACCTGTAAAGGCAAAGCGTCGGTTGGTGATAACAGGATGATTTGCGCACTTAAAAAATAATTGCTAATTTTGCAGCCGCATACCAGTTGCACGCCTGTAGCCTGTCCTGTCACGACACCCGACAGCCGGCATCTACAGGACAGACAACAGGTACAGGCCCGCACTCCATATCATTTTGCAACAACAACGGCCGCCAACGGCCTCAAGTATAACCACAATCCTGTAGATGACTAACGCCAACGCCAACCCTTGGGAGGAATGTCTCGCACTGATACGTGCCAACACTTCCGAGCAGCAATACAATGCATGGTTCAGGAACACCGTCTTCGAGTCCTTCAACGAAAAGGACAGGACGGTGCTGTTGCGCGTGCCAAGCCCCTTCGTCTACGAGTATCTTGAGGAAAACTACATCGACCTGTTGCGCAAGGTGCTTACAAAGGTGTTTGGCAACGGCGTGAACCTGTCCTACAGGATTGTCACCGACAGCGAGAACAACAAGACACAGGTGGTGGAGGGCGACACGCCTGCCGAGGAGAGCATGAAGCCGAGGAGCATCGCCAACGCCAACATGCCGCCAACACTGCTCGACGCCGCCCCACAGCAGATAGACCCGCAGCTGAACCCCCACCTGACGTTTGCCAACTTCATAGAGGGCAACAGCAACAAGATGCCGAGGGCCATCGGACAGTCCATCGCGGAGAACACGCAGAACATGTATTTCAACCCCTACTTCGTGTTCGGACCGTCGGGCTGCGGCAAGACCCACCTCATAAACGCCATCGGCGTGGAGACCAAACGGCTCTATCCGCAGAAGAGAGTGCTGTATATCAGCGCGCGCCTGTTTGAGGTGCAGTACACCAACGCCGTACTGAGAAACACCATCAACGACTTCATCAACTTCTACCAGACCATCGACATGCTCATAGTCGATGACATACAGGAGTGGGAGGACAAGAAAGGCACACAAAACACCTTCTTCCACATCTTCAACCACCTCTTCCGCAACGGCAAGCGCATCATACTCGCCAGCGACCGCCCGCCAGTAGACCTCAAGGGTATGAACGAGCGACTTATCACGCGATTCTCCTGCGGACTCATAGCCGAGCTTGAGAAGCCCAACGTGCAGCTGTGCGTGGACATACTCGAAAGCAAGATAAGGCACGACGGACTCAGCATACCCGACGATGTGGTGAAGTATATAGCATCTACCGCCAACGGCTCGGTGAGAGACCTGCAGGGAGTGGTAAACTCGCTCATGGCCTACTCCGTAGTGTATGACTGCAACATCGACATGCAGCTCGCGCAAAAGGTGGTGAAACGCTCGGTGAGGGTGGAGAAGAACCCGCTGACCGTGGAGGAGATAGTGGAGACCGTGTGTCAGCACTACAACGTCACGCCAGCCAACATCAACGGACGCAGCCGCAAGAAAGACTATGTGACGGCAAGGCAGGTGTCAATCTATCTGGCACAAAAACACACTAAGATGCCAGCCTCACGCATAGGAAAGCTCATTGGCGGCAGAGACCACTCCACCGTCATCTACAGCTGCAACCAAGTGGAGCAACGCATAAAGATAGACAAGAAATTCTCAAGCGAGATAACAAGCATCGAAAACACATTACAGCCAAGGATCAGCTGACAGCGCAGACACGCCCACAATGCCACGTGACAACAGGCAAGGCACGCTGTCAACTGGTCTTTTTTTCATGCCCTCACACAAGACTTTCATCGCCAGGACACAAAAGAGGCTCTTAGGCTGGGGCAAAGTGGCACTTTTTCTTTCACAAAGTGGCACTTGGCTTTCACAAAACGCCACTTGACATTCACAAAGTGGCTCTTTCTCTTTCACAAAGCTACGCTTACCGTCCATTAATGCCACATTTGCCTGCCTCACACATGCCACCACACAAGACACCTGTCGCCCGTCACACCCTTCCTCGGCGCGCCATGCTCCACAAAAAAACTTAAAAACACCCCTTGCAGCCGCATCTTTTGCCCCTACACTCTTGCAAGTGTCTCCCTTTATCCATAACTTTGCAACCACACACCCCGACATGACAACCACATATTAACAACAAGAAAAACAGAAAAGGTTATGAAAAACATCACACTGGCAATATTTGCCCTCATGCTCTCAGCATCAGCACTTCAGGCCAAGGACAACAAGGCAGTCGTAATAGCCACCCCAGAGATAGCAGTATGCGTGCAGTGTCCTACGCAGGACGGTCAGGGCTGCTGCAAGAAAGACAAGAAGCAGTGCAAAAAAGGCAAGAAAGCATGTAAGAAAGGCAAGAAGGAGTGCAAAAAAGAATGTAAGAAGGGTAACGGATGCCAAGGCAACGGCTGTCAGGGCGGCGGATGCCAAAGCGACAACGGATGCAAGAAGGCAAAAGGCAACGGATGCCAGGGCGGCAACGGATGCAAGAAAGCCAAGTAAGGACAAAAGAAGACAACACATGACCGCAACAGACAATGCGGCACGACACAATCTCCGGCGTGAGGGCAGAGAGCCTGTCCACACGCCGGAGATTTTTATATTTTTAATACCGTCACACACAAATATTCACGCAAAAGATTTGGGCGTAAGCACGGTTTTAGCTAATTTTGAAGCCGCTAAAGACGACGGCAACAGCAGCCTCACTATTAAAAAGAACTATCAAACTAACAACCAAACATCATGAATGAGAAAACAATCGCGATGAACGCCAACCCTCTGGTGCGCGCATTGCAGAAGACACCACACGAGTTCACCAAACAGGACATCATCCACTACATCAGCCAGAACGACATACGCATGGTCAACTTCATGTATCCGGGCGGCGACGGCAGGCTGAAGACTCTCAACTTCACCGTCAACTCGCTCGAATACCTCGAGACCATACTCACCTGCGGCGAGCGCGTCGACGGCTCCAGCCTTTTCTCCTTCATAGAGGCTGGCAGCAGCGACCTCTATGTGGTGCCGCGCTTCTCAACCGCCTTCCTCGACCCCTTTGCACCGCTCCCCACGCTCTGTATGCTCTGCTCCTACTTTGACAAGGACGGCGCGCCGCTCGCCTCATCGCCAGAGCGCACACTCGTCAAGGCTTCCAAGGTGTTCACGGAGGTCACGGGCATGGAGTTCTATGCCATGGGCGAACTCGAATATTACGTGCTTAACGTGGCAGAGAGCCGCTTCCCGGCGGTAGACCAGAGAGGCTATCACGAGTCGGCACCCTTTGCCAAGACCAACGGCTTCCGCCAGAGATGCATGGATGCCATCGCACGCTGCGGAGGGCAAATCAAATACGGCCATTCCGAGGTCGGCAACTTCACGCAGGACGGCATAACCTACGAACAGAACGAGATAGAGTTTCTGCCAGTGCCTGCCACCGAGGCGGCAGACCAACTCATGATAGCCAAATGGGTGATACGCAACCTCGCCTACAGCGAAGGACTCGACGTGACATTCGCCCCCAAGATCACCACGGGCAAGGCTGGCTCGGGACTGCACGTTCACATGAAGCTCATGAAAGACGGCAAGAACATGATGGTCAGCGACGGCACGCTCAGCGACAACGCACGGCGCATGATAGCGGGCATGATGGACGTGGCAGGGGCCATCACCGCCTTTGGCAACAAGAACCCCATGTCCTACTTCCGCCTTGTGCCTCATCAGGAGGCTCCCACCAACATCTGCTGGGGCGACCGCAACCGCTCTGTGCTGGTGAGAGTGCCGCTGGGATGGACTTCCGGCTCTGACATGTGCCACACCGCCAACCCGCAAGAGCCTGTATCCATACCCGACACCACGGGCAAACAGACCGTGGAGATGCGCTCGCCCGACGGCTCGGCAGACATCTACCAGCTGCTCGCGGGCCTCTGCGTGGCTTGCCGTCACGGCTTTGAGATGGACAATGCCATGGAGACGGCACAACGCACCTATGTGGATGTCAACATTCACGATGCCGCCAACGCGCAACGCCTCTCACAGCTCTCCACACTGCCCGACTCTTGCGCGGCATCGGCGGCAGAGCTGCTCGCCAAGCGCGGCGTGTTTGAGAAGCATGGCGTGTTCTCGCCTGCCATGATCGACGGCATAGCCTCACACCTGCGCTCCTTTGACGACGGCACGCTCAGACAGGACATCCTCAACAACCACGAGGCCACAGAACAACTCGTAAGAAGATTCTTCCATTGCGGCTAATGTCTGTATTATCCCCAATCGGCCATTAGCGTTATGATGACCGTTCGGAGATTGTGAAGCACACATGACACACACAGGAGGCAGTGCCAAAACGTCCAGCCATGGCACTGCCTCCGCTTTTTATGCACAATAACGCCCCCTCAAAGGAAAATCCGACACAAAAGACACCTGCATTGACATTTTTTTTGTATATTTGCCAATCGTTCAACTGCACCTCTCACCACGGTTGCCACGGCAACATGACCAAACAAACACACACGCTACACATGAGTAACAACAACTGCAACAAGCTCGGCGAAGCCCCATGGCTTCACGTCATCATATCAACGGTATTCGGCACCGGCTTTTTCCCGTGGGGACCCGGCACTTTCGGCGGCTTCATAGCCCTGCTTGCATGGATAGCCCTCTACTATGCCCTCTCCCCGCTCGCCCTCTGCGCGGCAACCGTCGCCCTGGTGGTCGTGACCCTCTTCGTGGGCGTATGGACAGACAACGTCATGGAGCGTTACTGGGGCGAAGACCCGCGCACAGTCATCATCGACGAATATTTCGGCACATGGACCGCCTGCCTGCCCGCACTCCTCGTGGACGGGCCTGCCTATCTGCCCATATCACTTGCCGCCATAGGCTTTGTGCTGTTTCGCATCATCGACATCACCAAGCCATTAGGCTGCCGCTGGGTGGACCGTCACATTCACGGGGGATGGGGCTGTATGCTCGATGATGCCCTCGCCGCCGCCTACGCGGCCGCCATCACGCTCGTCATAAGGCACACCCACGCCGTGGAAAAGATACACGACATGATAAACAACTGACTCCGCCCCGTCGTCCAAAGGGCTGTGTCATAATCGTGGCAGGCACTTCACTCTCTGTGAAGTGCCTCTTTTCATACACGAAAACGGCACTTTGGCACGCCAAAACAGCCTCTTTCCACACCAGAAAGAGCCACTTTAAAAACGCCTTTTTCCTGCCTTTTCCTCGGGGGTGCTAATTTTGAGTCTACACGGCACGCCACCACTTTTTTTGAGGCATAACTTAAAGAAATTTTCTTTGATAAAAATTTCCTTATTAATAATTATATTGTTACTTTTGCATATATTTACAGTGCTGACAAACAAAATGTTCTTTGTGCATAACGCCTTACACGCCCCGAAACAACGGTCCTTGCAATACAAAAGTACGTTAAAAAACCACTCTTACACGCATTTATTACACGTTTGATGCTTACTTTCTGCAGTTCATGCACACTAACATAAAACACACGTCCACGACAGGACATGCCCATAAAGACTGACGCAGACATCAGAAAAGCCACACGGCAGGCGGGCAAAGGCACTACGGCAGGC
>CAMGFM010000053.1 GCA_946055365.1 uncultured Prevotella sp.
TGGGTTGGAGTTGACGCGAAAGTTGATGTGTATGTCTGTGGAGATGGCCCTGTCGGCGGTCTCTTTGTCGTCTGCTTCCTTTCTGCCGTCGCTGTGTGTGTCAGCGGCGGTATTGTCTGTTGCTGCGTCAGGGATGTCGGTGGTTGCGGCGTGGGCGTTTTTGTTGTCACGAGGCTTCCATCGGATATAGTCATGTGTCTGTGCGGCTCCGTTGTCTGCCACATTATACACAAATATGCTGTTGCGCCCCGGCGTGCCGGTGACATCTATGGTCACCTCGCCGTTGCCGCCTTTTATGGAGCAGTTGCCTGTGAGGCTTGCAGAGCCGTAAAAGGTGTTGCCGTCAAAGGCGTGGGTGTCGTAGGCAAGCAGGTTGTTGGCCCTGATGTCAAGGTCGTAGGTGAGGCGTGTGAGATTGCGGTGAGAGAGTGTGCCTGTGATGATGCCAATGTTGCCGCGGTCGTCGAGGATGGTGTCTCCGTCGAAGCGTATGCGGTCGGGCGTGAGTCTCACGGTGTCGTTGCGCAGCGTATAAGTGGTGTTGAGGGCAGTGATGCGTGCCTTGCCGTTGGCCACGGCCTCTCCCACGAGGTTGATGCGGTTGAGCGGTCCCACGAGATTGAGCCTGCCGTTGATGTCCACGTCAACTCGGTCCATGAACGAGCCGCAGAAGCTCTCCATGAACTCGCCCCTCGTGTCGTGTGCGTCAAAGACGAGGTCGATGAAGTTGTGCTTGGGCGACACGTAGCCGCTGATGTCGGTGTGTCTGTCGCCCTCGTCGATGGCCCGCGCGTCTATCTCTATGTTGCCGGCCTCGTGATTGAACGCCACGTCGGCGTGTAGCGTACCCATGCGTCCGTGTTCAAACAGGAAATTGTCTACCCTCAGCCTTGCGGCAAGCAGCGGCGTGGAGTCAAAAGCCCCAGCCACGACAGCCTCACCCGTGGCCATGCCGTCAAATTCGACGGCGTGGAAGTTGACGAGGTTGAGTATGTAGTTGACATCAATGTCCTTGAGCCTCACGGTAAGGCTGTCGTCCATGCTCTTTGTGGCAGCCCCGTCGATCTCTATGTACTGTCGGTCGTGGCTGATGAGGAAACGGTTGACGAGGAGCTGCCTCTTGTTGTAGGTCACGTGCGACGGATGCACCCTCCAGAGGGTGTCGCCGATGCTGATGTTTGAGTCGGTAAACCTCACGTAGGCTGTGGGCAGGCTGTTTTCGTCGTGGGCAAAGGTGGCGTTGGCGTTGATGTTGCCCCGCAGTTGCAGACGGGCGTTGTCTCTGAACGTGAGAGAGGTGGCAAGGCTGTTGTCGTGAGCGTCGGCATCGAGCTCGAGAGCGAGTGTCTTGCCTTTGTCGCCCTGCCGCTTGAGCTTGACATTAGCGCGCAGTGCGTCGCCGGGCGACTCTATGCTGAGAGAGGTGTCGAGGAAACGGGTGTTGTCATAGGTGAACGAGGGTATGTCACACCACAGGTCTATCTTGCCAGCCTCGTCGTCGACCACTCCGCTGATGTTCATCGTGCCGTGCAAGTCTACGGGTATGCCCATCAGATGACGCAGCCATTTGACATCGGTGATGGAGGCGTTGAGTGTGAAATCGTTGGCGTGGCCAATGGGTCTGGCGGTGAGTCCCGGTATGGTGGGCAGTTTTGCCACTACCATGTTTATAATGCTTTGTGGCAGGGTGGAAAGGTCAAGGCTGCCTGAGATGTCGGCGTTGCAGAAGTCGCTGGAGAGGCGCACGTAGTGGCTGTCGTGGTCAAAGCCTGTGGTGAGAGCGAGGCTGTCGACGGCATAGCGCATGGTGGCTGACTCCATGACGAAGTGTCTGGCGGCTATCTGGCCCTCTGCGTCGTTGATGCCGTTGCCCGAGATGTCGGCCGACAGCTCCGCGCTGAAGCGAGCGTCGTGCCACTTGTCAGAGAGCGACAGAGCCTTGGGCGCAAGCGTGGCGAGCGTTGCGTCAAGGTGCAGCTGAGGCACGGCCGAGGAGCGGTTGAGGCTGCCGTCTATGCTGAACGACACGTTGGGGTCGTCCATGTTCATCGTGAGACTCATGATGCGGTTGGAGAGAGAGGTCGCAAAACTGAGTCTGTTGTAGGTGTAGTGATTGTAGGTGGCGTCGCTGATGTCGCCGTGTGCGTCAAACGACTGCAAGGACTTGCCTCTTGCCTCCACGCTTGCCGAGAGAGTGCCTATGTTGTTGTCGGCGAGTAGCTCGCCGAGGTCAAAGCTATTGCCGTCGGCCTTTATGTCATATATCCCGTTTTCTCTCTTTGCCGTGACCGTGATGCTGCCTGGAGTCGTGGCTATGCTGCATTGTGCGTGGAAGTCCTGTCCTTTGCCTGCGGCTTGTCCATTGACGGCTATGTCGCCGAGGCGGTCTGCGATGTCGGGCAGGCCCTTGCCCGTGATGACCTCGGCTATGTGCGACAGGCTGTGGCGGCGTGCGCTTGCGTTGTCGAGCTGTATGGCCCAGCGAGTGTCGTTGTCGCGCTTCTCCACCTTGCCGCTGGCAGACAATAGGATGTCGCTGTCTTGGGTGTTGACCTCAAATGACCTTATGTGAAGTGAGCTGTCGTTGCCGTGGAAGCGCGTGTGAATGGAGAGCATGAGCCGCATGGAGTCTAAGGAGGGCATGAGGCAGGCGAGGTCGCGGGGCGACAGGCTGGTGATGTCTATCGTGCCGTCAAAGGAGAGGGTGTGTGGCAGGAGTTTTCCGCCGTCGTCCTTGGCATAGCGTGCCGTGAGCTGCGGGGCAAGTAAGCATGTGTTGGGCAGCTCGAGGCGCAAATGGCTGACACTCGCCCCCCTGCGTCCTGCCACGGCGTGCAGGGAGAGCGTCTTGACCGCCAGTCCGCTCCTCTCGTTGAACGATATGCGCTTGACGTTGACGTTGAGAGAGTCGTCGGTGATGCGGTTGACAAAGACGCGCGCGCTCAAGTCTCTCACGTGAATGTTGTGAGGGGAGAGGCGAGTGGTGTCGCCGAGGTCGTCAAGCACACGGTAGCGCAGCTCGCTGTTGCGTATGATGAGCGACTTGACCTGCAAGTCGAGCGGAGTCTTGGCCTTTGTGGAGTCCTTGGAGGCGAGCGCGTCAACGATGAACTGGAAGTTGTGGTCGTCTTGTGCCGTCTTGCGGTAGAGGTCGGCCCTCATGCCGAAAAACTGCGCCGAGTTGATTTCTATGCGCCCGTCCATTATGAGTGTCATAATGCTTATCTTGACAGAGGCGCGCGACACCTTGAGCATCTCCTTGCGGTCGAGGTCGTCGATGCGTATGTCGTCGATGATAAGGCGGTTGGCAAAGCCGAGGTCTATACGCCCTATGCGGACTTCCGTGCCGAGCATCTCGTGCAGCACATTGCCCACGCTCCTGCCAAGAAATGACTGGATGAGGGGAATGTGGAGCAGGGTCACGATGGCGACATAGAGGCCCACGATGGTCCATATCACAATGTTGATTATGCGGCGTATCAAAACTATGTAGTCGTTTAAGGATGTTTATATGAAGAAAAGAATGGTCGTGCAGGGGCATCACGGCATGACGTGTCGCGGCAAGTGGCACTTTGCTGTGATGAAGTGGCGTTTTGCTGACGGCAAAGTGGCGTTTTGCGGCTGTTAAAGTGCCTCTTTCTTTTTACGTGATGGGCGTGCCGCATGTCTTTTCTCGTGTGACGGCGCGCCTCGGAATGTCGCGGCATAGAGTCGCAGAGGGTGCGGCAGGTCTCGCAAACGCCATTTTTGTCTCGGCAAATGTCTCTTTTGTCTCGCAAATGCCCTTTTGAACGAAAAGCAAAATTAATAAAAATATCCGTAACGTGAAATTGTGCCGCATGTTTTTTTGAAGACGCACAAATAAAAGGATGCAAATCTTTCCGTTATCAACAAATTTTTGTTAATTTTGCGGACGGCAACAGAATGTCCATAAGGGACAGTTTTGTGAATTGTCTGAAATAATAACCTTAGACGACAAATCAATTATCAATAGACAAAATCATATCATTTAATATTTATATGGCAAATGTAATAAAGTTACGAAAGGGCTTGGACATTAACCTTAAGGGCAAGGCGGCCGAAAGGAAGCTCCCGGCAGGCAAGTGTTCGCAGTATGCTCTTGTACCCGACGACTTCGTGGGTGTCGTCCCGAAGGTTGTGGTCCGCGAGGGCGACAAGGTGAAGGCGGGAGACCCGTTGTTTGTCAACAAACGGGCTACGGACGTGAGGTTTTCCTCACCTGTGAGCGGTGTCGTCTCGGCTATTGTGAGAGGAGACCGCAGAAAAGTGCTTGGAGTGGTGGTGGACGCTGACGGCGAGCAGCAGTATGCCGACTTCGGACGCAAGGACGTGACAAAGATGGACGGCGAGGCCGTGGTGAAGTCGCTTCTGGAGGCCGGATTGTTCGGCTATATCAACCAGTTGCCCTATGCCGTGTCTACAACTCCTGACACCACGCCAAAGGCAATATTCGTGAGCGCGCTCAGAGACATGCCTCTCGCAGGCAGCTTTGACTTTGAGCTCAAGGTCAATGAGGCTGACTTCCAGACTGGACTCACCGCTCTCTCGAGGATAGCCAAGACATGGCTCGGCATAGGCGCGGCACAGAACAGCGCGGCTCTCACGGGAGCCAAGGACGTGGAGGTTTGCGTGTTTGACGGCCCTTGCCCCGCAGGCAACGTGGGCGTGCAGGTGAACAACATAGACCCCGTGAACAAGGGCGAGACCGTGTGGACGGTTGACCCGACGGCAGTGATATTCTTCGGACGACTCTTCAACAGCGGCAAGGTAGACCTGAGACGCACCGTGGCACTCGCAGGCAGCGAAATGAAAGAGCCTGCCTATGTGGATGTGCTGGTGGGACAGAAGATAGCCACTGTCGTGGACGGCAGGCTCGCACGAGAGGCTCACGTGAGGCTCATCAACGGCAATCCGCTCACGGGACGCAAGTGTATAAAGGACGACTACGTAGGCGCGCACACCTCTGAGATAACAGCCATACCCGAAGGCGATGACGTGGACGAGATGTTCGGATGGATAATGCCGCGCACCAACGATTTCTCCGTCAACCGCAGCTATTTCACATGGCTCTGCGGAGGCAAGAAAGAGTATGCTCTCGACGCTCGCGTCAAGGGCGGAGAGCGTCACATGATTATGAGCGGCGAGTATGACAAGGTGTTGCCCATGGACATCTATGCCGAATATCTCATCAAGGCCATCATATCTGGCGACATAGACCGCATGGAGGCTCTCGGCATCTATGAGGTGTCGCCCGAGGACTTCGCTCTTGCCGAGTTTGTCGACTCTTCAAAGCTTGAGTTGCAGCACATCGTGCGCAAGGGACTTGACATGCTGCGCAAGGAAAACTCATAAGACAAGGTTATAACCCAGTAACGACAATCAATAAGTGAAAGTATGAATTTTCTCAGAAAATATCTCAATGACGTGAAGCCCAACTTTGAAAAGGGCGGCAAGCTACACGCTTTCCGCAGCGTTTTCGACGGCTTCGAGACTTTCCTGTTTGTACCTAACGAAACATCCAAGACAGGCACACACATCCACGATGCCATTGACTCAAAGCGCATCATGAGTATTGTGGTGATAGCACTCCTGCCGGCTTTGCTCTTCGGTATGTACAACGTGGGATTTCAGAATTACAAGGCTGCAGGCACTCTTGAGTCTGCCTCTTTCCTCGCTATCTTCTTCTATGGCTTCCTTCAGGTGCTGCCCAAGATACTCGTGAGCTACATCGTGGGTCTCGGCATAGAGTTCGCATGGGCGCAGTGGAAAGGCGAGGAAATACAGGAGGGCTACCTCGTGTCGGGTATCATCATCCCTCTCATCCTTCCGGTGGGATGTCCGCTGTGGGCTCTTGTCGTGGCGGTGGCTTTTGCTGTCATCATAGGCAAGGAAATCTTCGGCGGCACGGGCATGAACATCTTTAATGTCGCCCTTATAGCGCGCGCTTTCCTCTTCTTCTCCTATCCCACAAAGATGAGTGGCGACACGGTGTGGGTGGCCACCGACAGCATCTTTGGCCTTGGCAACACTCTTAGCGACGCAAGCACATGCGCCACGCCTCTCGGCGAGGTGGCAGTGGGCAAGATGCCCGACAGCAGCCTCTGCGACATGGTGTGCGGCTTCATCCCTGGCAGCATCGGAGAGACAAGTGTCATCGCCATAGCCATAGGTGCCGTGATACTGCTGTGGACTGGCATCGCCTCATGGCGCACCATGCTCAGCGTGTTTGTGGGCGGTGCCGTGACGGCGTTGCTCTTTGAGTCGCTCGACATGACCAACATCCCCTGGTATGAGCATCTTGTGCTTGGCGGTTTCTGCTTCGGAGCCGTGTTTATGGCTACAGACCCCGTGACATCTGCACGCACCAGCTGCGGACAGTACTGGTATGGACTGCTCATAGGTGTCATCGCTGTTGTCATACGCGTCATGAACCCGGGCTATCCTGAGGGTATGATGCTCGCCATTCTTCTTATGAACATGTTTGCTCCTACCATTGACTATTGCGTGGTGCAGAAAAACATTTCAAAGCGAATGAAACGTCTAACCAACAAATAACTCTCTCGGAATATGGAAGAAACAAAAAAGAAAGGATTTGACACAAGTTCAAATGCCTATACCATCACCTACGCTGTGGTCATCACCGTTATCGTGGCGTTCCTTCTGGCGTTTATCTCTTCTTCACTCAAGGCCCGCCAGGACGAGAATGTAGCCCTTGACAAGAAAAAGCAGATATTGGCGTCGCTCAACGTGCGTGATGTCGACAACGAAGAGGCATCCGCGCTCTATGACAAGATGATCGTTGCCGACCGCATCATCGCCGAAGACGGCAGCGTGGTCGCAGAGGGCAAGCAGGGCGGCACAAATGACGGCTTCCTCTGCAACGGAGGTTCTATGAAAGAGGGTAAGCTGGCATTGTATGTGTGCGATGTAGACGGACAGACAAAGTATGTGATACCCGTCTTTGGCATGGGTCTCTGGGGCGGCATAAACGGTTACATCGCTCTGAATGAAGACAGGCAGACTGTCTATGGAGCTTATTTCAACCATGAGAGCGAGACAGCCGGACTTGGAGCGGAAATCAAGGACAGCAAGGCATGGCAGGATCAGTTCAAGGGCAAGAATGTCTTTGCAGAAGGCAAGAGCGACATCGCTCTCTCTGTACTCAAGAAGAGCGACATCAAGAATCCCGCTACGGAGTGTGAGGCCGTGACCGGAGCAACGCTCACTTCTGTGGGCGTGAGCGACATGATACACGACTGTCTGTCCAAGTACACCAATTTCCTAACAAATAAATAAGGAGGAGGCATAACGTATGAAACTTTTTTCAAAAGAGAACAGGACTGTTTTTACAAACCCTCTTAACCTCGACCATCCGGTTTTGATGCAGGTGTTGGGCATCTGTTCCGCACTCGCCGTGACTTCACAGCTCAAGCCTGCCATCGTGATGGGCCTCGCCGTGACCGTCATAACGGCCTTTGCCAATGTGATTATCTCCATCATCCGCAATACAATACCCAACCGTATACGTATCGTGGTGCAGCTCGTGGTTGTGGCCACACTCGTGACCATCGTGAGCCAGGTGCTAAAGGCGTTTGTCTATGACGTGAGCGTGGAGCTGTCGGTCTATGTGGGACTTATCATTACCAACTGTATACTTATGGGCCGCCTTGAGGCTTTTGCCATGATGAACAAGCCATGGCCGAGCTTCCTCGACGGCGTGGGCAACGGTCTCGGCTATGCCTATATACTCGTGGTAGTGGGCGCGGTGCGCGAGTTCTTCGGACGCGGCTCTCTCCTCGGCTTCAAGATACTGCCCGACTGTGTGTATGACGCTGGCTATATAGACAACGGCATGATGACAATGCCTGCCATGGCACTCATACTC
>CAMGFM010000054.1 GCA_946055365.1 uncultured Prevotella sp.
GAGCGTGCAAGCACGAGGTGTATGTCGCTGTCGCCGTTGGTGATGAAACGCTTTACGCCGTTGAGTCGCCATGTGCCGTCCTCGTCCTGCGTTGCCTTGAGCATCACGCGCTGCAGGTCAGAGCCAGCGTCGGGCTCGGTGAGGTCCATAGACATTGTTTCACCTGCACATACGCGTGGTATGTATTTCTGTCGCTGCTCCTCGCTGCCAAACTCATAGAGAGTCTCGATGCAGTCTTGCAGCGACCAGATGTTTTGGAAGCCCGCGTCGGCGGCAGACACGATTTCCGAGGCCATGGAGTAGGGAGTGATGGGCATGTTGAGGCCGTTGTAGCGTCTTGGCATGGATATTCCCCACAGCCCGGCCTTGCGTGTGGCCTCTATGTTATCGTAGGTCTTGGAGGCATAGTGCATGCGTCCGTCCACGAGATGCGGGCCTTCGAGGTCCACCGACTCAGAGTTAGGCTCTATGATGTTGGCTGCTATGTCTCCAGTAATCTCAAGCACACGCTTATAGTTCTCTATGGCATCCTCAAAGTCTACGGGTGCGTCTTCATATTTGTCTTTGTCGGCGAAGTTGCGTTCCTTAAGTTCCACAACACGCTTCATTTCCGGGTGGTTAAGATAGAAATCATACTCCGGATGGTCTGTATAATAGTTTGCCATGTCTTTTACTTTGAGTTCTGCTTGTAATATTTTATAAGTTTAGGTACCACCTCTTCCACTGTGCCGGTGATTACATAGTCGGCTATCTTGTTGATAGGAGCTTCAGGATCGCTGTTTATGGAAATGATAATGCCAGAGTCCTGCATGCCTGCGATGTGCTGTATCTGTCCTGAGATGCCACATGCTATGTACACTTTCGGGTGTACGGTCACGCCAGTCTGTCCTATCTGTCGGTCATGGTCGCACCATCCTGCGTCAACGGCGGCTCGGCTTGCGCCCACTTCGCCGTGCAGTTCCTTGGCGAGCTTGAAGAGCATGTCAAAGTTTTCCTTGCTGCCCACGCCATAGCCACCTGCCACCACGATGGGCGCACCTTTGAGGTTGTGCTTGGCTTCTTCCACGTGACGGTCAAGCACTTTCACTACGAAAGCCTCGTCAGAGACATATTTGGATACCTCGGGATAGACCACTGTGCCGTTGTAGTTGTCGTCCACAATCTCCCTTTGCATCACGCCACTGCGCACTGTGGCCATCTGGGGGCGGTGGTCAGGGTTGACGATGGTGGCGACGATGTTGCCTCCAAAGGCGGGACGTATCTGGTAGAGTAGGTTTTCGTAGTGCTTGCCTGTCTTTTTGTCGTCATAGTCGCCGATTTCAAGCTCGGTGCAGTCGGCGGTGAGTCCGCTTGTGAGCGACGAGGACACTCTCGGGCCGAGGTCACGTCCGATTACTGTTGCACCCATGAGTGCTATCTGCGGCTGTTCCTCCTTGAAGAGGTTGACCATGATGTCGGTGTGAGGCGCGGAGGTGTAGGGGAAGAGACCCTCTGCGTCAAATACGAACAGCTTGTCCACGCCATAGGGCAGTATCTGGCTTTCCACTTCGCCCTTGATGCCTGTGCCAGCCACTACTGCGTGCAGCTGCACGCCGAGCTGGTTGGCGAGCTTGCGTCCTTTGGTGAGCAGTTCTTGTGACACCTCCTGCACTTTGGTGCCTTCTATCTCGCAATATACGAATACGTTGTTCATTTATCCAATAATCTTTTCGTCCAACAATTCTTTAATAAGTCCCTCGATGTCGGTGTCGCTGCCTGTGAGTGACTTGCTCTCCTTTGCCTGGAACACTATGTTCTTCACGGCCTTTACCTTTGTGGGCGAGCCGCTGAGTCCGCACTGTTCGGGGTCGCCGTCCACGTCAGCCACTGACCACTGGTTGAGCGTGAGGTAGGGCCTTTCCTCATAGAGGTAGTTATACTTGTCGTCGGCGGTGCGCTCCAGCGGTGCGGTGGCGCGCTTGTATTTCATCACGAGACGTGCGTTGCACGGGCGGCAGGGGTCTGCGCTGCCTGTCACGGTCACCACGAGCGGCAGTGGTGCCTCCACCGTCTCCACGCCGCCGTCTATATGGCGGCGGATGGTGAGTTTGCCGTCCTCACACTTTGTTATCTCCTCTGCATAGGTCACCTGCGAGAGTCCCAGCTTCTGTGCCACCTGCGGACCTACCTGCGCGGTGTCGCCGTCGATGGCCTGTCTGCCGCCGATGACCACGTCCACGTCGCCAATCTTTTGTATGGCGGTGGCGAGAGCGTAGGATGTGGCGAGCGTGTCTGCACCAGCAAACAGTCTGTCGGTGAGCAGCCATCCCGTGTCGGCTCCTCTGTAGAGGCCCTGACGTATGATTTCAGCGGCTCGGGGCGGGCCCATGGTCAATATACCTACAGTAGAGCCGGGGTTTTGTTCCTTTAGACGCAAAGCCTGCTCCAATGCGTTCAAGTCTTCAGGGTTGAAGATGGCGGGCAAAGCCGCGCGATTGACGGTGCCTTCTGCCGTCATGGCGTCCTTGCCTACGTTACGAGTATCGGGTACTTGCTTGGCAAGTACAACAATGTTCAAGCTCATATAAATTAAATTATTGTGAAATTTCAACGCAAAAGTACTAACTTTTTGAGCTTTAGCCAAATTAATGTGTTGTAAAATGCACATGACAGGTATGTTTTGTGCGCAATTGCACACTATTGTGCAGTTTTCAAGTGTCTATATAGCCGTTTTTGGGGATATGAATTGTATAAAGAAAATCGGTCAAAGCCACAACGAGGTCAACAAGTGGCACTTTACAACAAAAAAGTGACATTCTGCCTATGCAAAAGTGCCACTTTAATAGGGCAAAAGTGCCGTTTCGTCGATGCGCTTACGATGTACGGGGGGCGGAATGTGGCACACGCCATGCCCGTGTCATGCCCCGTTGCTGTCGGCAGATGCGTCGCTCCAGATGTCAGATAGCTCAAGAATATATGTCTTAATTATAAAAAAATGCGCCCGACCAATATTTTTTCATCAAATAATATTACCTTTGCAACGCATGTTTTAACAAAACATGTCCACGGGCTGTCTTTCCTCAGCGATGAAAAAAAGGGGAAGCCTACGGTGAGACGGCGGCTTGGGGAGAGCAGGAGACAGTTTTTTAGGAGAACTATATACATATAAAGGTATACACACACAAACATCATTCATTTATGGGAGGCATTTTCGGAACAATTTCCAAGAAAAGCTGCGTGACAGACGTGTTCTATGGCACAGACTACAACTCGCATCTCGGCACGCGGAGGGGCGGTATGGCGATGTACAGCAAGGAGAACGGATTTAACAGGTCCATACACAACCTCGAGAGTTCTTACTTCCGCACCAAGTTTGATCCTACGCTCGCCCGTTTTGAGGGCAGCACAGCAGGCATAGGTGTCATCAGCGACACCGATGCACAGCCTATCGTCATCAACTCGCACCTCGGCAGGTTTGCCATCTGCACCGTGGCGAAGATACAGAACATAGACGAGCTGACACAAAAGATGCTTGACAACAACATGCACTTTGCCGAGCTGTCGCAGAGTTCCACCAACCAGACGGAGCTTATCGCCCTGCTCATCATACAGGGCAAGACCTTCAAGGAAGGTATAGAGAATGTCTACCGCAACATCAAGGGTTCGTGCACGATGATGATACTCACCGAGGACAGCATCATCTGCGCCCGCGACGCATGGGGACGCACGCCGCTCATAGTAGGCAAAAAAGAGGGTGCCTATGCCGCCACCAGCGAGACATCTGCCTTTCCCAACCTCGACTTTGAGCCATGCTATAATATAGGACCGGGCGAGATAGTGAGGCTCACCGCCGACGGCATGGAGCAGCTGCGCCGTCCCAACAAGAAGATGCAGGTGTGTTCGTTTCTGTGGGTCTATTACGGATTCCCCACATCCACCTACGAGGGCAGGAATGTGGAGGAGGCGCGTTTCATCAACGGCTTCAACCTCGCCAAGAACGACGATGTGGAGGTGGACTGCTGTAGCGGCATACCAGACTCTGGCACCGGCATGGCTCTCGGCTATGCCGCAGGCAAGGGAGTGCCTTACCAGAGGTGCATAGCGAAGTACACGCCCACATGGCCGCGCTCTTTCACGCCCTCAAACCAGAGCATGCGTTCACTCGTGGCCAAGATGAAGCTCATTCCCAACAAGGCCATGCTCAACGGCAAGCGCGTGCTGTTCTGCGACGACTCCATCGTGAGAGGCACACAGCTGAGAGACAACGTGAAGGTGCTGTTCTCGCAGTCTGGTCTTAAGGAGTGTCACATGCGCATAGCCTGCCCGCCGCTCGTCTATGGCTGTCCTTTCATCAACTTCACCTCGTCAAAGAGCGACATGGAGCTGATAACAAGGCGCATCATAGAGAAGTTTGAGGGCGACGCAAACAAGAACCTTGACCTCTATGCCACTACCGACTCGCCCGAATACAAGAGAATGGTGCAGGAAATAGCCGACCAGCTCGGTCTCACCTCGCTCAAGTTCAACACCATAGAGGAACTCATCAAGGCCATAGGCCTGCCCAAGTGTCAGGTGTGTACGCACTGTTTCGACGGCTCCAGCTTCTACACGCTTGAGGAGCAGGCCGACGAATGACAACTGCCAGTGTGTTGATGTCAAGACATGCGCAGGACTGGTCTGGACATGTGCAAGGATAATTTAAGGCATGTGCAGGGACGAGTCATAATATGCACATGACAAGGATTCCCCTTTGTCCTGCCGCGGGTCGTGAGGGCGTGTCATAAGAAGGCACACCCTTACAGTCGCTCGCAAAGGCGGTTTTTCAAGTCACAAAAGTGGCTCTTTTAGGTCGCAAAAGAGGCTCTTTCGAGTTTTAAAGAGCCATTTTACGAATGTAAAAGAGCCACTTTTGCATTTATGCACGACAAGGTCACAAGGCCCATACGTGGGTCTTGACTGTGATGACAAGCCGTCCGTGCGTCATGACATAACGCCAGCGGGGGAGTGTTTGTCCTATGCCCGGTATGCCGTCTGCGTAGTCTGCGTATAGTGTGTGCCTCATTCCGTGCGTCCGTGCGTATGCCGTCTATTGCAGGGTGATATGTGCGGCATGAAAAATAAAAATGAAAAAACAGTATATTGCCTCAGATATTTTATATAAATTTGCACAGCCATTGACAGACAACCATGTGAGGCAACAAAAAATCTGAAAATACACATTACATAACCTAACCAAAAATTATGAAAGAAAATGATGTGAAGTCGTTGCGCAAGCGACTTGCCGCCAACTGTAAGGACTATCTCTTCATCGCGCTTGGAATACTCTCGTATTCGTTTGGCTACACAGCGTTCATACTTCCCGAAAAGGTGGTGATGGGTGGCGTGTCGGGTATGTCGGCACTGTTGTTCTATGCTTTCAACATACCCACGGCCTACTCCATCTTCGGCCTTAACATCACGCTGCTCCTCATTGCGTGCCGCTCTCTTACAAAGCAGTTTGTCAAGAGGACGCTCATAGGCGTGGTCATCATGTCGGTGTTTGTGGGCATATTGCAGCCCATCTTCGAGCAGTATCCCATCATCACGGCAGGCAAGGACACTTTCATGCACGTGCTTATCGGCGGTGCGCTCGGCGGTGCGGGCCTGGGCATAGTGTTCTCTCACAACGGCTCGACGGGAGGCACCGACATCATCATAGCCATGCTCAACAAGTATTTCAGCATGAGCTTCGGGCGCGCCATGCAGTTCATCGACTGCACCATTATAGCCTCGTCCTACCTCCTCTTCCACAGTGCCGAGGTCATCGTCTATGGCATAGCGTTCACGCTTGTGGCCAGTTTCGTGTGCGACTATGTCGTCAACGGCACCAGACAGACCGTGCAGTTCCTCATCATATCAAAGAAATATGAGGAGATAGCTGATGTCATCAACCGCAGGGTGCACCGTGGCGTCACCATGGTGCAGGGCAGGGGATGGTATAGCAAGAACAATGTGGAGATGCTCATTGTGCTGACCCGCAAATATGAGTCGCAGGAGGTCTTCTCGCTCATCAAGGAGATAGATCCCAACGCCATGGTGTCGCAGTCGTTCTGTCATGGAGTCTTCGGAGAGGGCTTTGACAAGATAAAATAGGCTCTGCGCCGCCTCACTTACCCGTGTCTGCCATGAAAGCCATTGACCGACGCATACTGCAAATAGCCGTTCCCTCGATAGTGTCCAACATCACCGTGCCGCTGCTGGGGCTTGTTGACGTGGCCATAGTGGGGCACATGGGCAGTGAGACCTACATTGGGGCGATAGCCGTGGGCAGCATGATATTCAGCGTGGTCTATTGGCTGTTCGGATTTCTGCGCATGGGCACCAGCGGACTCACGTCGCAGGCTCTGGGACGGCGCGACCTTGGTGAGGTGTCATGCACCCTGTCGCGCGCCGTGGCTGCCGCTCTGTCGGGAGGGGCTGCCGTCATAGTGCTGCAATGGCCTCTCCTTGCCTGCGCCATGGCGTTGATGGAGCCTGCGCCTGAGCTGACTGATGCCGTAGGCCGCTATTTCCGCATCTGCGTGTGGGGCGCGCCTGCCGTGCTTGCCGTGCATGCCCTCAACGGATGGTTTCTCGGCATGCAAAACAGCCGCGTGCCTATGGTGGTGAGCATAGTGCAGAACGTGGCAAACATACTCGCGAGCGCATTGCTCGTCTATGCGGCAGGCATGAAGATAGAGGGAGTGGCTCTTGGCACGCTCACCGCCCAGTATGTGGGGCTTGTCGCGTCGCTCGCCCTGCTCGCCAGACACTACGGGCGGCACATCCGAGGGCGCATGAACTGGCGCAGCATTGCAGAGCCTGCCGCCATGAAGGCCTTTGTGTGTGTCAACCGCGACATCTTCCTGCGCACGCTCTGCCTTGTGGCGGTCAATTTCTTCTTTCTCTCGTGTGGCACATCGCAGGGAGTCCTTATCCTTGCCGCCAACACCCTGCTCATGCAGTTTTTCACGCTCTTCTCTTATGTCATGGACGGCTTTGCGTTCAGCGCGGAGGCTATATGCGGCAGGCTGCGTGGCGCGGGCGATGCCGAGGGTCTGCGTGCGGCCGTGCGGCGAGTATTCTTGTGGGCTGTGGGGCTGACCGTGGCCTACACCGCAGCCTGCTGTCTTGGCGGCACGTCCTTTCTCTCGCTTCTCACCGACAGTGAGAACGTTGTGGCAGAGGCTTCCGTCTATTTGCCATGGGTCGTTATGGTGCCGGTGTGTGGCGTTGCCGCCTTTGTGTGGGACGGTGTCTACATAGGGCTCACCGCCACCCGTGGCATGTTGCTTGCCACCTCCGTCGCCGCCCTGTGCTTTGCTGCGGTGTTTGTTGCCCTCTTTCCCGTGTGGGGCAATCACGCTCTTTGGCTCTCGTTCCTTGTTTTCCTGAGCGTGCGCGGCATTGTGCAGACGGCAAAGGCACGCACAATACTCAGATGAGGTGTGGGGGAGAGCCTCCTGCAAATCATGCCGTCGATGGGATGTGGCTGTGTGTCGTGTGGGCGAAAGGCGTTTGGGGCGCAAATGTGGTTTTGGCTAAAAGCAAGGCGCAGCAATATGTTTGCGGAAGTGTTTTTTGATGATTGCAAAAGTGCCGTTTTCGTGTCGTAAAAGTGCCGCTTTAATGTCGCAAAAGTGCCGCTTTTTATAGAGTAAAGTGCTGTTTCTGATTTGTATAGTGCCGTTTTAGTTTGTTTATGTGTCTATAAAGTTTATGCAGACCCTCTCTTTGGTTTATCATGATACGGTTGGGCATGCGCCATGCCCATCACTTCAGTCTCCATACCGCAGTAAAACAAAAA
>CAMGFM010000055.1 GCA_946055365.1 uncultured Prevotella sp.
AACATGTCATCCGTCATATCCATATTTAGCATAAAGCGTGAGGAGCGTGCCATGTCGGCCGTCATGCTTGTGGTCTTGCTTGCGCTTGACGCGCTCGTGGTGTGCCGCTACTATGACCTTTTCACGCCGCTCAATGCCCATTACTGGCATCTGTTCATAGGCAATTTTCATATGTCGGGCTTCGATCCCATCACCTATAGTGTGGTGAGCCACTGGACGGCAGGCTATAATGTCTACCGTCACCCCATGCTTGCCTTCTACATGTATGTGCCTTATCTCATCAATCAGGGCCTTATGGCGTTGACGGGAGTCAACTGTGCCGTCTTCGTGGTGTCAGCCATGCAGACGTTCTGCGCCTTTTACTCCAGCATCTTCCTCTACCGCATACTGCGCGAGGTGGTTGGGGTGAGCCGTCTTGACTCCACGTTGCTCACATTCATGTATTTTGGCTTTGCCTATGTGATGCTTTCGTGCATGGTGCCAGACCATTTTGTCATCTCCATGATGATATTGCTGCTTGCCCTCTATGTGTCAGGCAAACTCATGCAGCGGCATAAGCCGCTCACCATCTGGCAGTCTGCGCTCTATTTTTTCATTACCGCAGGCACCACGCTCAACAACGGTCTCAAGATATATCTCTCCATGCTCTTCGTGGGCGGCAGGCGCATCTTCCGTCCCAAGTATCTGTTGCTCGCCATACTGCTGCCCGCGGCTTTCACGTGGGGCGTGGCGCGCATGAGCTATGACTATATAGTGTGGCCGCGCGACGTGGCCGCCAAGGCTGCTAGAGCCAAGGTCGCCAAGGCCAAGGAGCAGAAGCGCAAGGCCGAGCTTGCCGCCAAGGCCCACGACGACTCTCTGCGCATAGCGGCCTTTACGCCCGTGCAGAGAGACTCTCTGCGTGCGGACTCTGCCGCCAGGGACTCCGTGGCAAGGCACGCCGCCAAGCACAAGCGCAAGAAACGTGTCGTCAAGGGCGCGCCCATATCACACGGCGAGTTTCTTGACTGGACTGACATCACCACTTCGCGCACGGCATCCATCGTCGAGAACCTCTTTGGCGAGTCCATACAGCTGCATCAAGACCACCTCCTCGGCGACGTGATGCGCTCGCGTCCCATAATAGTGAGCTATCGCCATGCCTATAACTATGTCGTGGAGTCTGTCATCGTGCTGTTGTTCCTCGCAGGAGTGTGGTGTGGCAGGCGCAGCAGGTTCATGTGGCTCGTCATGTCGTGGTTTGCGCTTGACATGCTGCTGCATGTGGTGCTTGGCTTCGCCATCAACGAGGTCTATATAGTGTCTGCCCATTGGATGTATGCCATTCCCATAAGCGTGGCGTGTCTCATGCGCTCCGTCCGCCGCCGCTCCGCCCTCTGCCTCAAGGCCCTGCTCATGGCCCTGACCGTGTATCTGTGGGTGTGGAACGTGAGTCTGATATGCACTTACCTCTATGCCGGCTGAGCCGCTGGCGTGTGAGCGCAGGGCTAAGAGGGGCTTGGCATGGCATGTATATATAAACAGGTGTGGCAAGAGGGGCATAATGCTGTCTCCTATATATAAATAATGTGTAGTCAGAGGGGCATAATGCCGCCCCTATAATATAATATTGTATAGCCCAAAGAGGCGATATACATTACACATCAAACAAAAGCAAGGACAAAAATGACGCTTATACGCAAGGAAGAACGGCCGCTTGTGGCAGTGGCAATGGCTGTGTTCATGTTGCTCAACGGCCTGCTCATAGCCGCCCATTATGACAGTTTCACCCGTGGGACGCACGTGGGCTTCTGGTCAGTGTTCTACAACCATCTCAACATGTCGGGCTATGATGTATTCACGCTCATTGCCATCTCCTGTCTGCGCGTTCATTGGAACGTGTTGCGCCATCCGCTGCTCATAGCTGTGGTGTTGCCGCTCTATTGGGTTGACAGTCTCGTCATCTCCGCCACGGGTTTCAATGCCGCCGTGTTTCTCATGGCAGCCGTGACAGTGGCGTGCGACGTGTGGGGAGTAGTGCTTCTCCATCGCATAATGCGCGATGTCATGGGCGTGTCGCTGACCGACGCTCGCCTGCTCACCGCCCTGTTCTATGGCTTTGCCCACGTGATGGTGGCGTGCATGGTGCCAGACCATTTCGCACTGTCTCTGCCCGTTCTTCTGCTGGTGCTTCACCGTGCAGGGATGCACATGCGCGAGGGCCGTCGTGAGAGTTGGCTGTGGCTGTCGATGCTCTGGCTCGTCAGCGCGGGCCTCACCCTCACCAACGGAGTCAAGGTCATGATGGCGGCAGTCTTTGTCAACGGCCGCAAATGTGTGTCGTGGCGTGCCGCCGCGGCCTTTGCCGTGCCTGCGATGTTGCTTGTGCTGGTGTGGGTGTGGCAAGACCGAGCCATCCTACAGCCCCAGGAGCTCAAGATAAAGCGCATAGAGCGAGCCGTGGCTGCCAAAGACCCCTCGCGCATAGAGCGTCTCAAGGAGCATGACGCATGGGTGAGGCGGCAAAACGGCGAGGCCCTTGCCCACAGTCTGCCGCTCTTGGAGTGGAGCGATGTGACCACGCCGCGCCTGCGGTCGGTCACGAGCAACCTCTTCGGCGAGTCCTTGCAGCTGCATCGTGACCATTTGCTCGAAGACGTGCAGCAGACGCGCCCCGTGTTTGTAGACTACAGGTGGGCCATGTGCCATGTCGTGGAACTGCTTATGGTGTTGTTGCTTCTGGCAGGAGCGGTCGCGGCGTGGCGCACGCGCTTCTTTAAGATGGTCATGGCGTGGGTGGCGTTTGACATGGTGATGCACGTGGGCTTTGGCTTCGGGCTCAACGAGGTCTATATCATGACTGTCCATTGGGCTTTTGTCATACCCCTTGCCATAGCATGCCTCTTGAACAGGCTCAGCGCGCGTCCGCAGCGTGTGGCGTTGCGCTGCGTGGTGTCGCTGCTTGCCTTGTGGCTGTGGGCATATAACGCCACAATCGTCGTGAACTATCTGTTAGGGCAGTCTATGTGAATTGTCTTGTGAAAGACAGTCATACATAAGTATGCCTTACATCTAAAACTGAGTTTATAGCACCTGCCTTATGAAAAAAACTTTGCGCGTATTCCATCTCGTCACCCACATCGACCTCGGCGGTGCGGAGCGCGTGGCCGCCAACATTGCCGTGTCTCACACCCCCGACATTGAATATCACGTTGTGGAGATGCTGCGCGGCTCGTCGGCCTACACGCGTCTCTTCCTGCGTGAGTTGCGGTCGGCACGCGTGACATGCCACCGCTCGATAGTGCCAGACATACGTTTTCATTTCCTCGTGGAGCGCGTGGCAGCCCTGCTCTTCCCCCTGAGATTTCTGTGGATAGTGTTGCGCTGGCGGCCCGATGTCATCCACACCCACACGGAGACCCCCGACATGTGTCTCTATGCCTTTGCGAGAGTGTTTCCGTGGCTGTTGCGCCGCGTGAGGATAGTGCGCACCATACACAACACGCGCCTGTGGACCGGACAGCCGTGGCTCGCCCGTCATGTGGAGGCGTTCTTCATGTCGCGCGAGTGCAATGTGTCCATCTCGCGCAGTGTCAGCGAGGCCTATTGCCGCCGCTTTGGTGGCGAGGAGCCGCCCGTGGTGAGCAACGGTGTGGCAGAAAGCAGTCAGCGGCGGTCGCCCCTCCTTGCCGAGGGCAAGATTAACCTGCTTTTTGCCGGGCGTTTTGAGCCGCAAAAGGGCATAGACACCCTGTGCCGTCTGCTGCGCAGGTATGGCGGCGACACGCGCTATCACTTTGTGGTGGCAGGCGACGGCTCCATGCGCCGCCAGATAGAGGAGACGGGAGGAGCGTTGGTGGTGCCTCCCATCCACAGTCTGTCGTCCTACATGTCGTCATTTGACTATCTGCTCATGCCCTCCGAGTTTGAGGGGCTGAGCATGTTGTCCATGGAAGCCAGCGTCAACCGCCTGCCAGTGATAGCCAATCTCTGCCCGGGCCTCTCTGACACCCTGCCGCCCGACTGGCCGCTTGCCGTAAGCGGCAATGACATGAACGGCTATGCGCGCATCTTTGACGAAGTGCTGCCACATGCCGACCGCAAGGCACTCGCCGACAGGGCGCAAGCCTTTGCCAGAGAGCATTTCACCATAAGGCGCATGCAGGAGGCCTATGAGACGATATACAGGAGAGGCCTTGGCAAGAGGCTATGAGGGCATAAAGGCTGTAAAAAAAGCAGGACTTGGGGCGGGGCAGGGCATGGAGCGATCATGAGGCGGCACGTCTGAAAGTGTGTTGCGGTGTATCTGCCCACGCAAAGTGCCACTTTTCACCATCAAAAGTGCCGTTTCTGCCCATCAAAAGTGCCGCTTTTCACCATCAAAAGTGCCACTTATGCCCATGCAAGGCGGCGTTTCCCTTTTTACAGATAGCCGCTTGAAAAGCCCTCTCGTCCGCCAGTGCCGTCCTCCACATGCCGCCGTGTCCTCGCCGTCGCGCCGTGCCGTCCCCCACACAGCCATGCCCGTAGGCCTTAGTCACAGACACTCCTCAAGCACGTAAGATAACAATATGCCTAAACCATCAATCTTTTAACAATAAACTAAAACAAACAATTATCAAAGACAAATTATGAAAAGGCTGTCATTATTACTTCTGTCCATTGTCATGAGCCTCACGGCAGGCATGGGCAGGGCTTTTGCTTCAGACAGCGGTGTCGTGGCCAAGGCAAGTGCCAAGATGCCCGTGTTCTCAACGTCAGACGGCGAAGGCACCTATTATTATGTCAAGTTTCTGCGCACTGGCAATGTCATGAGCGTGGGCAAGTATGACAACTGCATACGCCTCTATGAACCCTCGGGGGCCGACACGCAGTTGTGGAAGCTCGTAGGCACGCAAGACAACTTCCAAATGGTCAACAAGGCGGGTCAGTACATCGTCGTCAGCTCGCAAGCCGTCTACACCGAAGAGGGCGGCAACAACCCCAATCCACTGCGCACAGGCACGTCAGAGCAGCCCGGCGGCTACAAGTTGCAGAACGCTCCCAACACCGACAACGGCCAAGGCTTTGAGATAGTGGCGCTCGGCAAGAGCGGCAACAACGTAGCCAACATGTGGGGATCGCCCACTACTGGCAACACGGTGGGCTTCTGGAAGACCAACGATGCCAATAACGTCGTGGCATTTGTGGAGCCCGGCGGCATTGGCGGCGCACTCGACTACAAGACAATAGGCATTACCGACTACACCCCCGACCATTTGCTCACGCTATGGTATGACCAGCCTGCCACCACCGCGCCGCTCTACTCAGGCGGCGAGGGCTATTCACGGTGGATGGAGTATGCCCTGCCCATAGGCGACGGACAGTTTGGCGCAAGCCTCTTTGGCGGTGTCTATAAGGACGAGATACAATTCAACGAGAAAACCCTCTGGTCTGGCACCTCGGCACAGTCACCCTATGGCGGCAAGGGCTATGGCAAGTATGAGAACTTTGGCAGTGTCATGGCCACAGACCTCAGCGGCGAGTTCGGACTTGACGACAGCAAGGCGGCGCGTGACTATCTGCGCCAGCTCGACCTCACCACCGCCACTGGTCTCACGCGCTTTGCCGACAGCCACGGTGTGGTCTACACGCGCGAATATATCGCCTCACGCCCTGCACAGGTGGTAGCTGCGAGATACAGTGCGTCAGAGGGCGGCAAGATAAGCCTGCTTTTCACTGTCGAGCCTAGCTCCGCGCTCGGTGCTGAGCCTCACTATGCCGACGGCTGTGCCACGTTTGGCGGACAGCTCGACCTCGTTAGCTATGCCGCAGCGGTCAAGATAGTGCCTGTGGGTGGCGAGATGACCACCACCGATGAGGGCATCAGGGTCACCGCAGCCGATGAAGTGATGCTGATATTGGCTGGTGGCACCGACTATGATCCCTATTCTGCCACATATATATCAGGCACTTCCACCCTCGCCAATGACATTATGGAGCGCGTGGAGAGGGCTGCCGAAGAGGGTTGGCAGCAGCTCTACGACGACCACACTGCCGATTACAGCCAGTATTTTGACCGTATGCAGCTCACACTCGGCACTCCCGAGAACACACTGCCCACCAACCTCCTCGTCGATACCTACAACGGCGGCACAGGCAGCCACGCCCTCATGCTCGAGATGCTCTACTTTGCCTACGGACGCTATCTTGAGATAGCCTCTTCGCGTGGAGTGGCGTTGCCGAGTAACCTTCAGGGCATCTGGAACAACATCACCAACGCTCCGTGGAACTCAGACATACACTCAAACATCAACGTGCAGATGAACTACTGGCCCGCGGAGATCACAAACCTCAGCGAGATGCACGTGCCGTTCCTTGAATATATATGGAACACGGCAGAAAACCACGACGAATGGAAGCGTTGCGCCACGCAGGCAGGGCAGGAAAGGGGCTGGACGTGCTACACCGAAAACAATATCTTTGGCGGTGTAAGCTCCTTTATGACCAACTATGTCATAGCCAATGCGTGGTATGCCACACATCTATGGCAACACTATCGCTACACTCTCGACCGTGACTATCTCAAGCGTGTGTTTCCTGCCATGCTCTCTGCCTCGCAGTTCTGGATGGACCGCCTCACGCTTGCCGACGACGGCACCTACGAGGCCCCGCGTGAGTGGTCGCCCGAACACGGACCGAGCGCGGAGAACGGCGTGGCACACGCACAGCAGCTCGTGAGCGAGCTTTTCTCAAACACTCTTGACGCTATAGAGGTGCTTGGCGACGACGCGGCGGTGTCTGCCGACGACCTCGAGACTCTGCGCGACCGTTATGAACACCTCGATAGGGGGCTTGCCACGGAGACCTATGGCGGCAACTGGGGCGTAGACCGCATACCCTCTGGCTCAAAGATATTGCGTGAGTGGAAATATAGCAACTACACCGCCACCACCGAGGGACGCGACCACCGCCACATGTCTCATCTCATGTGTCTCTATCCATTCAGTCAGGTGACACCCGGCACTCCGCTCTTTGATGCTGCCGTCAACTCGCTCAGACTGCGCGGCGACGGGGCCACGGGATGGTCTATGGGCTGGAAGATAAACCTCTGGGCGAGGGCCCACGATGGCGACCACGCTCGCCTGATACTCAATAACGCCCTGCGACACAGCAATGGCGGCGCAGGAGTGTTCTATAACCTCTTCGACTCTCACGCTCCGTTCCAGATAGACGGCAACTTCGGGGCGTGCGCAGGCATGGCGGAGATGCTCATGCAGAGCAATGACGGCATCATACGCCTCCTTCCCGCATTGCCGACGGCATGGCAGGACGGCGAGGTGAGCGGTCTGAAGGCCGTGGGCGACTTCACCGTCGACATGACATGGAGCGAGGGCCGTCTCACGATGGCACGCATAGTCAACAATCAGGGACAAACAGCCTCCATAACATGCCCGTCGCTGTCAGAGGCAAGGGTCTATGTCAACGACGTTGCCGACGACAGCTTTGCCGTTGACGCTGACGGCATCGGCACGATAGCAGGAGAGAGCGGCACGGTGTATGTCTTTGACTTCACGGGCGGCTACCAGCCATCGTCCATACACACTCCGCACGACAAGACAGCCGCCACGCCTGCCGCCTATGACACCAACGGACGAAAGGTGGGCGCAGGCTATCGTGGCGTGGTCATCGAGAACGGCAAGAAGAGGCTCAGACGATAGAGGACACTGAAAAAGTCCCTCTATAGACTGAGCCCATAATTCAATCGGCACATTTCAAG
>CAMGFM010000056.1 GCA_946055365.1 uncultured Prevotella sp.
TGGCGAAGAGGCATTTTTCTTATGCCATGGGCAGCACCTCGGAAATAAAAATAAGCGAGCTTATTTTGTATTTCGCTCGGTTTGCACTAACTTTGCAAAATACAAAAAAATAACTACAAAATAACGACATGAAAAAGACGACTTTCATCTTAGGCTTGTGCCTCTCGCTTGCAATGGGAGCAGGGGCGCAGAATGTGCAGGGCGGCATCTCGCCTGCAATGTTGCAGAAAATATCCGCGGGAGGGCAGGCGCAGACTCCTGCCGAGAGGGCATTGGCCAACGCTATGGCTACAAATAAGATCGACGACCTCGCAAAGAACTTTGCCAACCGCAAGGCCTTTGACACACATTTCAGCGTGGAGACTCCCTCGCAGAGCATACACAACCAGAAAAGCTCGGGACGCTGCTGGATGTTTACGGGATTTAACGTGCTGCGCGCCAATTTTGCCAAGGCTCACGCCGACTCCATGACAGTGGAATATTCACATGCCTATCTCTTCTTCTACGACCAGCTCGAGAAAGCCAACCTCATGTTGCAGGGAGTGGTGGAGACGGCACGCAAACCTATCGACGACCAGAGGGTGCAGTTCTTCTTTAAGAACCCTCTCAACGACGGCGGCACCTTCTGCGGCATTGCCGACCTCGCCCCGAAGTATGGTCTCGTGCCCAAATCGGTGCAGCCTGAGACATTCTCTGCGGAGAACACGTCGCGCATGTCGTCACTCGTCAGCAGCAAGCTGCGCGAATATGGCCTTGAACTGCGCAAGATGGTGGCAGACGGCAAGAAAACGGCTGCCATAGAGGCGCGCAAGACAGAGATGCTCGCCACTGTCTATCGTATGCTCGCCGCCACGCTCGGAGAGCCAGTGAGCGAGTTCACCTACCAGTTCCGCGACAGCAAGGGCAACCCCGTGGGCAGTCCGCGCAAGTTCACGCCGCTGCAGTTCTACAAGGAGACGGTGGCAGAGCCGCTCGAGGGCTCGTTTATCATGGTGATGAACGACCCGCGCCGCCCCTATCACAAGACTTATGAGGTGGAGTATGACCGCCATGTCTATGACGGCACCAACTGGAAGTATCTCAATCTGCCCATGGAGGAGATTGCACAGCTGGCTATAGCCTCGCTCAAGGACGGCCGCAAGATGTATTCGTCTTATGACGTGGGCAAGCAGTTTGACCGTGAGCTCGGTTGGCTCGACCCTGCCAACTATGACTATGGCTCGCTCTTCTCCACGACATTCCCCATGAACAAGGCCGAGCGCATATCAACATTTGACAGTGGCTCCACACATGCCATGACGCTCACCGCCGTTGACCTTGACGAGCAGGGCAATCCCAAGAAATGGAAGGTGGAGAACAGCTGGGGCGCACAGCACGGACAGGGCGGCTGCCTCATCATGAGCAACAGCTGGTTTAACGAATATATGTTCCGTCTTGTGGTCAACAAGAAGTATGTGCCTGAGCAGCTGCTCAGGGAGTTTGAGCAGAAACCAGTGATGCTCATGCCCGAAGACCCGCTTTTCGGACTTGACGACTGATGATGACGAGACGTACATTTCAAGCCAAGTTTCATAGAGGCTCGTTTGCCATGGTGGTCGTGCTGGCCGCCATGGCAATATTGTGCTTTATGCTGCGCGGCACGTTCTTCCATTTCATTGGGCTGGCGTGCCTGATGGCAGGCGGCAGGCTTGTTGACGGTCTCGTCAACACCACTTATGTCATGACAGCCGACGGTCTGTTGCTGACAAGGAGGGGGCGAGCGTCGAGAACACGCTCCTTGAGCCTCGCCGACATAGTGTCGGCCACGCCATCGCGCGGCGGCATGACGGCCACAGACGGCGTGACGTTGACAATGGGCGACGGCACACGCATGACGCTCTATCCTTGCGACACTGAGGCCTTTGTGCGCGAGCTGCGCCGCCGCACGGGCGTTGGCAGCGACACCGTGCCGCCGCATAAGGGCGGCTCCGCAGTCAGCCACATGCTGGCTCTGTGCGTGCTTGCGATGCTGTCAGCGTCGCTGCATGCCCAGACTGTCGACGGCATAGTGGCGGAGGGCGTGACGGCGCGTGACACCGTGGCAGAGCCGTGGGCGCAGAGGGTGACGCGAGAGATCGACGCCGAGTTGAGCGACGACATGTTTGACAGGTCGCAAGTGGCGGTGTTGGTCTATGACCTTGATGCCGACAGCGTGGTCTACCGTCACAACGAGCGTCAGCTGCTGCGCCCCGCGTCCACCATCAAGCTCCTCACCGCCATAACCGCGCTGGATCGTCTCGGAGGCAGGCATCTCTTCAACACCGAGCTGCGCCGTGTGGGCGAGACTGCCGACAGCACGTTCTGCGGCGACCTCTATGTCAAGGGCGGCTTTGACCCTCTCTTCAGCGACTATGACCTCGACTCCTTTGTGCAGAGCCTCAGAGAGTCGGGAGTGGACACCATCAGAGGGCGCATAATTGCCGACGTGACATTCAAGGACACCATACCCTATGGCAAGGGATGGTGTTGGGATGACGACAACCCCGTGTTGACACCGCTGACAGTGGAGCATAGGGACGGCTTTGTGGAGAGATTTGTGGAGCGTATGCGCGAGTGTGGCATACAGGTGGAGGCCACCACGCACGTGGGGTGCTGTCCCGACGGAGCAAGACTCATGGCTGTGAGGTTTCACACGATGGATCAGGTGCTGGGACGCATGATGAAGCATAGTGACAACATGTGTGCCGAGGCCGTGTTCTATCATCTGGCGGCCGCCAAAGGCAAGCCCTACGCCAAGGCCGACGATGCCGTGGCAGAGATAAAAGCCCTGATAAGGCGGCTCGGGCTTAATCCTGCACACTACAGGATAGCCGACGGCAGCGGATTGTCATTATATAATTATGTCACGGCGGAGCTTGAGGTGGCGATGCTGCGCCATGCCTGGCACTCTCCAGCCATCTATCGCCACCTATATCCCTCTTTGCCGCAGGCAGGCTATGACGGCACCCTGCGCAAGAGGCTACGCAACGACGACACGCAGTCAAACGTGTGCGCCAAGACCGGCTCGCTCACGGGCGTGTCCACTCTGGCGGGCTACTGCACGGCAGGCAACGGACACAACCTCGCCTTTGCCATCTTCAATCAGGGCATACTCTACGGTAGAGAGGGCAGAGCCTTTCAGGACAGGCTGTGTGCCATAATGTGCCGGCCGTAGACAGAACACACACACTACATCAACATATATAAAGATGCAGGAATTATCTACTTTCGTTCACCGCCTGATCGTCAGGACGGGCATAGGGGGCGCGGCATCAGACATTCTTGCCTATGTCACGCTCATAGCCATTGTCGCGCTGACGGCATGGACGGTGTTTGAGGCGTGCCGCAGGCTGCTCGTACCCCTCGTCATAAGGATAACACTACGCACAGAGGCCGTGTGGGACGACTATCTGCTCAACCCCAAGGTGCTGCGTGCCGCCAGCTTCGTGCTGCCTGCGGTGGTGGTGTGGGGCATGTTGCCGCCGCTGTTCTCGGAGTTTCCGCGCGTGGAGTCGCTCTTGGTCAAGGCCACGGCCATATACATCACCGTCACTACCATCAATCTCGGCACGGCGTTCATCGACTCGTTCAAGCTCTTCGACGCTGACAGGAGCAAGCGCACTGCCGTGCAGCAATACTTCCACTCCTTTTGCGGCGTGCTGAAGATTATCATAGTGTTTATCGGCGTTATTGTCATCGTGTCGGTCATTATCGACCGCAGTCCGCTGCGTCTGATGGCCGGGCTTGGCGCAACGTCTGCCATTCTCATGCTTGTTTTCAAGGACACAATCATGGGTCTTGTGGCTGGAGTGAGGCTCACGAGCAACGACATGGTGAGAAAGGGCGACTGGATAACGGTGTCAAAGTATGGGGCGGACGGCGTGGTGGAGGACATCACGCTCTCTACGGTCAAGGTGAGAAACTTTGACCAGACCATAGTGACGCTTCCGCCGCAGCGTCTTGTGGAAGACTCGTTCCAGAACTGGCGTGGCATGAGCGAGGGAGTGGGGCGCAGGGTCAAGCGAGTGATATATATTGACTTCAATAGCGTCACCCTCGCAAGCGCACAGCTCAAGGACAGTCTCTTGAGCAAGGGCTTTGCCGTGGCTGAGGATGTCTCCGCCCCGGTGGTAAACCTCACATTGCTGCGCCTGTATGTGGAGCGGTGGCTCGCAGGGCGCGACGACGTGTGCCTTGACATGACGTTTATGGTGAGACAGCTTGAGCCTACAAGCACGGGACTGCCCATAGAGATATATTTCTTCTTGAAACATAAGGAGTGGAAAACCTATGAACACCATCTTGCGGAGGTCATGGAGACTGTCTATGCACTCATTCCAGAGTTCGGGCTTAGGGTCTATCAGAGAGTGTAAGGGCGCATGGACATGGTGGCGTGCGCATATATATAAATAAGGTGTGCGTCTGTGACACGTCTATATGTGCGTATAATATAATAGGTGTGCATCCATATATGGTTGCGTGCGCGCGTATATATAAATAAGGTGTACATAAAAATAACAATGTAGAACAAAAGGAGACTTCAGACAAGTGACACGCCAACAGATAATACAATACATCAGGCGGCATTTTGCCTTTACGCCCACGGCAGATCAGGAAAATGCCATGGAGACATTCGCCTCCTTTGTGTCAGACGGCGACGACAGCACGCTCATGATCATGCGCGGCTCCGCAGGTACGGGCAAGACATCGCTGTCGGCGGCCATAGTGAGAGCCATGTGCGAGATGAAGATGCCCGTGGTGCTTATGGCCCCCACGGGCAGGGCCGCCAAGGTGTTCTCGCTCAACGCTGCACAGCCTGCGTGTACCGTCCACAGGGGCATATACCGCCAGAAGACGGTGGAGGGGGCGTTTGGCATAGCCCCCAACAAACACTTCCGCACGCTCTTCATTGTTGACGAGGCCTCCATGATAGCCACGGGCGGCATGAGCGATGGCGTGTTTGGCTCGGGATGCCTGCTCGACGATCTCGTGCAGTATGTCAGTTCGGGCCGCGGATGCAGGCTTATGCTTGTGGGCGACAAGGCACAGCTGCCTCCCGTGGGTGAGCTTGAGTCGCCAGCCCTCAGCACTTCACACATGTCGGGCTATGGCATGAGAGTCTATGACTGCACCCTTGACGAGGTGTTGAGGCAGAGTGGCGAGTCGGGCATACTCTACAACGCCACCGCCATACGCCGCATGGCCACTGGCGACGCAGAACTGATGCTGCCCAAGGTGCGCTTCTGCGGCTTTGCCGATATAGTAAACGTGCCTGGCGACGAGCTTATAGAGTCCCTTGCCACGAGCTATGCACAGGTGGGCATGGACGACACAATGGTGGTGACACGCTCCAACAAGCGCGCCAACATCTTCAACAACGGCATACGCGCCACCGTGCTCGGACGGGAGGAGACTCTCACCTCTGGCGACTGGCTCATGGTGGTGAAAAATAACTATTACTGGACTGCCGAGGAGGAGCGCAAGGCGCGTGAGCAGCAGATAAGCCTCTCCCTGCCGCCCTTTATAGCCAACGGCGACAGAGCCGTGGTAGAGAGAGTGAGAAACATGAGGCAGCTCTATGGCTTTGCGTTTGCCGACTTGTGGCTGCGCTTTCCCGACTATGACGGATGCGAGCTGCAGGTGACGGCTATGATGGACACGCTTGCCGCCGAGGCACCGTCACTTACGCACGAGCAGTCGCGGCAGCTCTTTGAGAGAGTGCTTGAAGACCATGCCGACGTGCCTACAAAGGCAGAGCGCATGAAGAAACTGCGTGAAGACCCCTACTTCAATGCCATGCAGGTGAAGTATGCCTATGCCGTCACCTGCCACAAGGCGCAAGGCGGACAGTGGTCGCACGTCTATGTGGACCAAGGCTATATGACCGAGGAAATGCTCACGCCCGATTATTACAGGTGGCTCTACACGGCTTTTACAAGGGCGACGCAAAAGCTCTTTCTCGTAAACTGGCCCAAGGAGCAGACACAGGTAGAGTTGACAACGACAAATAATTGATAACATAACACAAAGAGTAATTTTATGAAAAACCTGAAATCAATCATCCTTCTCTTTATCGTGGCGGCATTGCCCGTGCTGGCGTTTGCGCAGGCTGCCGAGGAAGACCTTGACCACAAGTATGCTACCAATCTGCTCAAGCAGGGCGACACGGCACCCGACTTTGCGCTGCCTTCGCTCGACGGCAAGACGACAGTGAGGCTCAGCGACTATCGTGGCAAGTATGTCGTGCTTGACTTCTGGGCATCGTGGTGTGGCGACTGTCGCAAGGACATGCCCGCCATCGTGAAGATGCACAAGGAGTGTGAGGGCAAGAACGTGGCGTTTGTGGGAGTGTCATTTGACACCAACCGTGAGGCATGGAAGAAGTTTGTGCAGAGTCAGGGCGTGAAATACACTCAGGCAGGCGAACTCAAGAAGTGGAAAGAGTCGCAGATAAGCAAGGACTACAAGGTGGAGTGGCTGCCCACGATGTATGTGATAGACCCCGAGGGCAAGGTGGTCTTCGGCACAGTGGTCTCTGACAAGGTAAAGATATTTCTCAATGTGGTGAAATAGCAGCCGCAGACACACTACAACGCACGTCATGGCCCTGACTTTGGACATACTGAGACAATGGTTCTGGCAGTTCAACCGCGAATACTTCGCAGGTGAGCTGCCAGAGCCGCGTCTGTATCTGTCAAGGGCGCGCACGCGGCTGGGCAACATGTCCTTCAGGCGCGGGCGGTTCACAGGCAGGCCCACAGACTTTGCCATTGGCATAAGCACGTGCTATCAGCTCACTCAAAAGGAGTGTCAGGAGGTGCTGATACACGAGATGATACATTATTTTATAGCCTACAGGCGCATTGCCGACACCTCCTCCCATGGCCGCATGTTTCGCAGTATCATGCAGCACATCAACAGTCGCTATGGCTGGAACATCACCGTGTCGTGCCGCCAGTCGTCGTTGCGGCCCTCCGAGAGCGAGTGTGCCGCTTCTGGCGGTAGCAGCACACGGCGTTATACGGTGCTGGCACTGGAGCTTAAGAACGGCAAGTGTATGCTGAGTGTGGTGTCTCCCAAGAGCGTGACACGCATAGAAAAGCTCTTGCATGGGGTTGGTGCGGTGGCAAGCCATGCGTGGTATGCCACCGATGACGATTTCTTCTTCATGTATCCCAAGGTGCGCAGTCTGAGGGCTATTAGGGTTGACAGGGATGTGTATGAGGCGAAGACTGCTGCCATGACTCCTCTCTCCGTCAAGCCATGACACAAGGACATTGTGCCGCCCCGCATTGTGTGGAGTGGCATTTTTTTGTTTTGAAAAGCCGCTTTGCTGTTTGCCGAATGTAGCTTTGCTTTTTTTTCATGCGTCACTTTGCGTTTGCCAAAGTGTCGTCTTGCATTTCCCAAGAGCCACTTTGTGATTCCAAAAGTGCCACTCCGCATTTCCCAAGTGCCACTATTCGTTTTTCCAAGAGCCGCATCGAGTTACCATGACACCTCTTCACTTCATCCAATCGCCGCCTCGTCTCACGAGAAGCCGTGATGTGCATGTGCATATAGCGTGATGAGGACCCGTGTCAGCGTCCGTATGGGCGGCAGGGGCGCAAAAAAAGGTGGGTCTCCATGTCCTTTTAAAAAAACGGGACAAGAGATCCACCTTGTGATGAGTGCTGTGGAGCTGGTGGGATTCGAACCCACGTCCAAACAGGGAAAC
>CAMGFM010000057.1 GCA_946055365.1 uncultured Prevotella sp.
TGATGTATCTGCAAGCCGACTTAAGCGAATGATAGTCTGTGAGCTTGAGCGTCTCCATCGACGACGCGTCCTGCCTCACGCCGCCCGGACCGTGCCTGTCGGCACCCGGACTTATCATTATCATGTTTGAGCCCATCTCGGCAATGTTGGCCTGTATGCTTCGCTTGGAGCCCTGGCCTATTGCGAGCATGGTTATGACCGATGCAACGCCAATGATAATGCCAAGTGCCGTGAGAAAGGAGCGCAGTTTATTGGCGGCTATTGCACGCAGGGCTATCTTGAGAAGATTGCTATAATTCATATTTTAGCGTGTAAGAAAATTCCTTATGGTTTATTCATCTGTCCTAATAGCTATTCATCGGTGCTTGCAGGCAGGGCGGCGAGTCCCTCAGCGGCAGACAGTATGTTGTCATTGCGCTCATCGCTGATCACCCTGCCGTCTCTCAGCATTATATTGCGCGAAGAATAATTGGCTATGTCGGGGTTATGGGTCACGAAAATGATGGTGCGTCCCTCTGCATGTAGCTTCTGAAACAGCACAAGTATCTCAAAGGATGTCCTCGTGTCAAGATTGCCCGTAGCCTCGTCGGCCAATATCACCGCAGGATCGTTTACCAAAGCCCGTGCAATGGCCACTCGCTGCATCTGTCCGCCCGACATCTGGTTGGAGCGGTGATAGAGACGGTTGCCAAGCCCCACAGCCTCAAGAGCCTTTATGGCACGTTGTGTCCTCTGGCGGGCATCTACCGCAGAATTATACATTAGCGGCAACTCCACATTTTCGACGCTCGTGGTCTTGGGCAGGAGGTTATAGTTCTGAAATATGAACCCTATCTTCCTGTTGCGCAACACTGCTCTCTGCGACTTCGACATTTCGCTCACTGGCACGCCATCAAGATAGTATTCGCCGCTCGTGGGCGTGTCAAGACAGCCCAATTGGTTGAGCAGGGTGGACTTGCCTGAGCCAGACTTGCCCATGATGGTCACAAACTCGCCCTCGTATATGTCAAACGACACACCTCGCAGGGCATGCACCGTCTCGTCGCCCACCCGAAAGTCGCGCTTGACATTGTCAAGCCTTATCACGACCTTTTTTTCTTTGTTCATCACTGTGCCTCCTTTCCACTATTTTTTGTTTCTCTTGCCCGGAGGACCCGGCGCAAAGGGGCTGCTCTCGCCCTTTTCTGGCATGTCGTCAGCCTCTGGCATGTCCTCGGCAACGCTGACACCGGTCACGACAGTTGTCCCGGCGGCCAGTCCACCCGTAATCTGGATGTTTACGCCATCGGTCATGCCTATGCTCACCTTGTGTGCCACGAGGCTATTGCCCTCAATGGTCCACACCTTGTTCTTGGCATTGCAGTCCACAATCTTGAGTTTGCCCACAGTCTCCTCGGCAGGCACAAATCTCAAGGCCTTGGCAGGCACTGCCAGCACGCCTTTAAGCTCCGCGGTGTAGATATTGACCCCCGCGGTCAGTCCCGGTTTGAGCTTGAGGTCGGCGTTGGGGGCTGCTATCACCACCTCATAGGTGACTACGTTGTTTGTAGTGGTGGCTTCCTGCCTCACTTGCATGACGCTGCCCTCAAAAACATCATCGGGATAGGCATCAACGGTGAACGTGACTCTCGCACCTTCCCTCACTCCGCCTATGTCAGCCTCATCCACATCGGCGACCACCTGCATATTGGTGAGGTCCTGTGCTATGACAAACAGCTCAGGTGTAGAGAAACTTGCCGCAACGGTCTGTCCCTCCTCCACCGACTTTGACAGTATCACTCCGTCAATGGGCGAGGTGATGGTGGCATAGCCGAGGTTGGTCTGCGCACGCTGCACTTCCTCGCGTGTCACAGCCACCTGCTCCCTTGCCTGAACGTAGGCCAGCTGCATACTCTCGTATTCGTCGGCACTCACAAGCCCCTTTTCATAGAGTGTCTTGTATCTCTTGTAGTTGGCCGACTGATATTTGAGCGCGCTCTCGGCACTCGCCAGGGAGGCCTTGGCCGTACTGAGCTGCGACAGGAGGTTTGTCTTGTCGAGCTCGGCTATGACCTGACCTTTCTTTACCACACTGTTGTAGTCAACATATAGCTTGCTCACGATGCCGCTGACCTGCGTGCCGACTGTCACGGAGGTTACTGGCTCAATGGTGCCAGTGGCGGTGATGCTGTTCATGATGTTGACGGGAGCCACATTGGCCTTTTCAAACCTGATTTCCGGCTTTTTCTTTCCTCCCGAAAAAGCCCATAGCGCAATGGCAGCCACCGCTGTCAGCGTGACGGCCAGCCACAGTTTACTTGTCCTTTTCATATCTCTCTTGTAATGTTATTTTTTTATTGTCTACATCTTTTCTTTTTCTGTCGCCGACAATCTCTCTTCTTAGCATGAAAAACTCTTTGTCGTAAGACAATGTTTCCTTCAAGATTAGCAAGAACTACCTTTATCGTCAGACAAGATTCCGTTTATCGTCGGCAGAAGTTCTGTTTACCATCATCAGAAGTTACTTTTCTCATCACCCGAAGTGAGTCTGCGACAACCAAAGCCATCTCTCCTTTTTCCTTATAGACCACGGCGTATTGTACAAGTAAAAAAAGGGACAGAACATTTAACTTCTTTTCACGGAAAAGACAAGCTCTTTTCACAGAAAGGCATGATTTATTTTCATGAAAACGCCCTCAATCACTTTCATTTGCCACTTGCAAGAAAGCCCACTGGTGCATGATGAAACCAAAAAACTGCAAAGCCAGCACCTCAAGAGTGTCTGACCTTGCAGGAAACTAACATTTAAAAATTATCTGTGAAACAAGTTATAAGCTATGGGTGAACCACACTTGCTGATGTCAGGCAACACTCCACATCCACCGTCGCGCACACAAGGACGGCGTGTAAGGATATTGCCCCTCACCACACGCCCTCCTCGCCCTGGCAGAGAGAGACCCTATCAATGCAAAGATGCCTCTTCGGCTTCAACAAAGAGTCTGCTTAGCCTCCGTAAAGTGCCTCTTTTCCATCAGTAAAGTGCCTCTTCAGGATTGCAAAGTGCCTCTTTAGCCTCAGCAAAGCGGCACTTTTCCAGTCACGACATGCCGCCTGCCACATCATTATAGCACTGCACATGACGCACGGTCACGTTGAGCGTTGCCTGTCGTGCTGTCAAAAGAGACTCCATCAGGCGTGTTTTCGCAGTCAGAGCGTGACATTAACACGTGCCAACCGCCCCCCTATCTCAGTTCGCCCGTCTGATAGAAACGCAGCATATTGAGATTGAGAATAGTAAGATACTTGCTCTGCATCTCATCCTGCTGTGCTTTCAGCAGATTGTTCTTGCCTGTCATCAGCTCCACGATGTTTTTCAGTCCCTCTTTAAACTGTTCGCTCAGCAGCTCATAGCTTGCCTGTGCGCTCTCGGTGGACTGTCTTGCGGCTTTGAACTTGTTTTGATTAGTCAAAGCCTGCAACCAGTAGTTTTCTACCGTAGAATAGAGTGTGGCCTGCTTGTCCTGAAGGTCAAGCATGTAACTGTCGCGTTGTATTCTCGCCTTATTGACGGCCGTTCTTGTCTGTCTGTTGTCAAAGAGCGGTATGCTGACGCTTATGCCTGCCCCTATGTCAAAATTATTTTTCATTTGGCGTCCCCATCCGTTGTCACTCATAGACGTGGTGCTGGTCATGGCTCCCACGCTAAGCCCCACGACGGGCATCCTGCCGGCCTTGGCTATCTTGATGTCAAGCTCGCTGCCCTTGATGCCCAGCTCTGCCGCCCTTATCTCGGGACGCTGTGCGAGAGTGGCCTCATACACGTCGTTGAGAGCCGGCACTTCCTGCAATGCCATTGCGTCTGACGTTTCTGGCACCACGATGTCAAACTCCTCATCGCCCACTATCTGCAACAGTTGTTTGAGCTGACGCTTGTAGTTGCGCAGGTTGCTCTCCGCCTCCACGATGCTATATTCGTCTTGCGCCCTCTGCGCCGTCAGCTGCGCGAGGTCTGCCTTGCTGAGTTTGCCCACTTCATACATGGCCTTGCCCCTCTCCTCATTGGCGACACTCGTCTTGAGACTCTCGCGGTTGACGTTGATGGCCTCGCTGGAGTAGAGTATCTGTATGTAAAGCTGCAATATCTGCTCCTGTATGTTGTTGGCGGTCACCATCACCTCAAGGTCTGCCTGCTCGGCAGACAACTTGTTTCGCTTCACGGTGTTGGTGTTCTTGCCTCCGTTCCACACAGTCCAGTTGGCATTGACCGAATAAGAGCCGTTATAATAGACTTTATCAATGCTCGACTGCACGTAGTTGCCTGCAATTGTCGACGAGCCTTGCTCAGGCCACGGGCGATAGGTCATATTTTGCGACGTGGAGAAACTGAGTGACGGCAACAGCGCGGCCTGACTCTGCTTTACGTCCTCGAGAGCGGAAGTCTCGCTCAGCTTAGTCTTCTTGAGTGTGATGTTATTGGCAAGGGCATAGTCTATACAGTCCTGAAGCGACCATTTTCTTGCCGCACATTCGCCCGACGAGGCAACCAACAGCAGTCCCACGAGGCATTTCAATCCAAAGTTTTTCATATCTTTCCTGTATTTTTGTTTTATTTTTTACCGCCTACATGCCGCCACCCTTCTCGCCCGTGCCGCACTCACAGTGGCACGTATGCCACTGTATGGCGTGTGCATGCAGGCCTTTATGGCAAGCCAAAGCACACATTGACAGGCACGTCACACGGCGGAGGCATCGCACAGTGTATATAAATGTGCGCAGTGTGTATATATAATAAGGTGTATGTGGGTCACGGCATAGCACATGCACAACCTTATATCATATATATTAGAACCATGAAACGGCAAAAAGTTTATTTGGCAAGACGAAATTAACATTAATTGTGACTGCAAGCCTTTTACAGGCCTCTCTTGCGGGAGTTGAGACATGGCCCATGGGGTCAGGAGAGTCCATCGAGGGGCTTTGAGCCATTCCACAAATGGCATTGGACATTTATCCACACAGGCATTGAACGCTCCCAGACCGCGCCACACCGTTTAGCACGATCCACCACAAGCCACGTCTCACACGCTCCTCTTAGGCGCAGTGCATACATACACGCCAAAAGCAGGCGCACACGCCGTACAGCCACACACTGCCCCACCGACTTATGCACGTGGGAAATCATGTGGCACACGGGCTTCTGCGCCTGCTTTTCTGCCTTGAAATTGCATGTAAGAGACACGAGACTCACGACAGCTGCCTGAGTCTTGCTATGTATTTGCCAAGGATGTCAAACTCGAGGTTGACCACCGTGCCAACCTTTACGTCCTTGAAATTAGTATTGTCGTGGGTGTAGGGTATGATGGCCACCGTGAAAGAGTCTTCTGTGGGATTGCACACCGTCAGCGACACGCCGTTGACTGTCACAGAGCCTTTGTCAACCGTGAAATAGCCACGCTGCGCCATCTCCTTGTCAAAGTCATACGTGAATGTGTAGTAGGTAGAGCCGTCGGCATCCCTCATGTCCGTGCATACGGCGGTGCCGTCAACATGACCCTGCACTATATGGCCGTCAAGCCTGCCGTTCATGAGCATGGAGCGTTCCACATTCACCCTGTCGCCCACCTTGAGCAGCCCGAGATTGGAGCGTTGCAACGTCTCAGCCATGGCCGTAACGGTGTAATTGTCGCCATTGATGTCCACCACAGTGAGGCACACGCCATTGTGTGACACGCTCTGGTCTATGCGCAGCTCGCCCGTAAAGGAGCATGACAGCGTAAAATCCACATTGCCCTTTTCGTTGCGTATGGCTGTGACGGTAGCCATTTCTTCTACTATGCCAGAAAACATATATGTTTGTGCTTTTTGTGATTTGAAGTGATAAAAGTAAAAAACAGGGTAGAGACATGTAGCTGCCCTGTGAGCCTTTTAAGGTTGTTGAAATATCAGCCTTGCCATTGGACAAGCGACACATTGCGCTCATGAAATGCCCACTTTACGCCAGTCAAAGTGCCGCTTTACGAACATAAAGTGCCGCTTTACGAACATAAAGTGCCGCTTTGCGACAGTCAAAGTGCCGCTTTGCAAACTAAAGTGACGACTTGCGACAGTCAAAATGCCGATACTGTCCTAAGCGTGACACACTCTTCATACAAGAAAGGGCGATTTGGCAATTACAGACTCCCCGTATGCAAGGGCGGCAACGGCGACAAGAGCATGACGGCGAGACATAAGGACACAAAAAGGGGGACGCCCAGTGATGTGATGAAACTCCGTATCTATAAGATTTGAGAGATCTCCGTCTTTGTAATCCACCGGCTATGCAGCTTAGTCCGCAAATGGGATTTATATGGCCCGCCATTGACAAGAGAAGTCTTCCCGGTTTCGTTTTTTTATTGATGAGTATCCCGATCAAACTGGCACGTCCCGTTTTCTGTATATATGCCGCAAGCGACACCTCCGTGGCATGTCACGACCCCATGTGTGCCGTGTGTCATGCGTGATGCGCCTGCGAGTATGAGGCTTGTGTTTCTCTACACGCATGTGCATGACCGTGACATTATGCCCAAGCCTCTACACACGTGTGCAAAGTTACAACATTCTGCCTATACTGCAAAATCTTTCTGTCTTTTTAAGATTATTTGCGCCCTTTACCTGCGCATCAGCTTATAGGCCCTTGCGCCCTTGACAGCCACAACATAGACACCCTTGCCAAGCCCGGCAAGCGACAGGCGTGCCTCTCCAGCCGCATCGACGACAGCCTTTGCCACACTGCGTCCGGCAGCGTCTGTCACCACAATGTCAGCACCTGCCTTATAGCCCTCAAGCGTCACCATATCACGGCCGTCAAACGTCAGGCGGCACTCGTCTTTCTGCAAGGCCACGACGGCGGTTGCGTCGTGCTTGTCAAAGACAAAATGCTGCACGTCGGCAAGCTGCCACGTGTCGTCCACAACTGCGGAAGTGATGCTGAGTGTGCCGTCACCGAAAGAAATTTTCGGGTCCTGCGACAAGACATAACTCTGCTTATGACCGTCGTGGAAGACGAGCGTCACATAGCTGAGGTCTTCTGCACTGGCCGTAATGCACGATCCTGCCAACAGCATTGCCAAAGCCATTGTGCGCAGGCTTTTATTGAAATTGAATGTTCTCATATACATTATGTTTTTTCTTGTGCGGTGCCGCCGCCGATAGCGTCACTTGCCGTCAATGTGTTATTACTCGCCTGTCTCGGGCTTCATGTTTGTATAGACGTTCTGCACGTCGTCAAAATCCTCAAGACGCTCCACCATCTTGTCAATGGTAGCGCGCTGCTCGGCATCTACGTCCTTGAGGTCGTTTGGCACGTAGGTAAACTCGCCGCCGATGTCCTCAAAGCCCTTCTCCTCAAGGAACTTCTGTATCATGGCATAGCACTTCACGTCGTCGCCATAGATAGTGATGGTGCCTTCTTCCTCATCCTCGTCATACTCGTCCTCAACATTGAAGTCGATAAGCTCGAGTATCAGCTCCTCCATGTCCACGCCGTCCTTTTTCTTGAACGTGAACACGCACTTGTGATCAAAGAGATAAGAGAGCGAACCCGTGGTGCCGAGCGTGCCGTTGAACTTGTTGAAGACCGAGCGCACGTCACCCACCGTTCTTGTAGTGTTGTCTGTGAGAGTGTCAACAAACACTGCAATGCCGTGAGGGCCATATCCCTCGTATGTCACTTCCTTATATTCGCTC
>CAMGFM010000058.1 GCA_946055365.1 uncultured Prevotella sp.
GTGGCTCTGTATGTATTCGGTGACACGGTGAAAGCCGTCGAGCGACTTTGTAGTCTGTGAATAGAGGTAGACATCGCGCGTGAAATCGATGCGCTCTGCGTCCTCCACCTTCTCCACGACGATGGCGTTGCCCGATGTCTGCCCCACAAGGCCCAGCACCTCGGCGTGTCCACGCTTGCCGAATATCACTATCTGCGCGTCGGGGTTGGTGTCATACTGCCGCTTGATGCGCCTCTGCAAGGCCAGCACCACGGGACACGTGGCGTCAATTATCTCTATGCCGTTGCGGCGCGCCAAGGCATAAGTCTCAGGCGGCTCTCCATGCGCCCTCAGCATGACCTTCACGCCATGCAGACGCTCCATCTCCTCGTGGTTGATGGTCACCAGCCCCTGCCCGTGCAGCCTCTCCACCTCCACGCCGTTGTGTACTATGTCGCCGAGACAGTAGAGAGCGGCTCCTTTTGCCAGCTCTTCCTCCGCCTTTCTTATGGCAGTGGTGACACCAAAGCAAAATCCGCTGCCGCTGTCTATCTCTATTTGCAGGCCGCCTGTGCCTGTGCTTGCCGTGTTCATCATCTTAGCGTTACGTTTATTATGACCTTGGGCATGTCGGGGTCGTTTGTTATCATAAGTATGCGCGGCTTGGAGCGCGCCGTCTTGAGGAGCTTGCTGTCGGCAGTGACCTTGAGCTTGGCTGTCTCGCCAGGCGCGAGGCTCTGCTTGTTGAGTGACACCTGCAGACCCACGGTAAACATCTGCAAACTCTTTATGTCGAGCGTTGAACCGCCGTCGTTTCTGATGACAAGCTCGCCCTTGAGCTTGTTCTTGCCCTTGGATTTGTCAAGCACAATGTCGGTGTCGGAGAGGAAAATGTCGGGCGCAAGGGCGAGCTGTGAGGCCGTGAGATTGTCAAACTTGGGCAGAAGCACCGCCGACACGCTGATTTCCTTCTTGGCGTTGACCTTGTCGCCAGGGAACGCGCCGAGATAGACGGATGTCTGGGTGAGCCCCATGTTGTGGAGCTTGCGCGAGTCGAGGGTGAGAGTGACCACTCCCTGCCGCCCCGTCAGTATCTTTGACGGCGACACCTCCGCCGTGAGATAGTCGGGCAGGTGCATCACCACGGGCTGTATAGGCTCGCTTGTGGTGTTGAGTATGTGTATCTTCTTCTGCGGCTGCTCCCCCGAGTTCACGTCGTCAAACTCAATGTCGTTGCAGTCGGCACTTATGTCGCCGAGCCTGTAGTCATAAGCCCCTGAATAGCCCACTACCTCTCTCACCACATTGCCCTTGATCCTGAGCATCACCGGCTCTTCGCTGCCCGTGGTGTATATGTCGACATACTTGTTGAAGTGTCCCATGGTGCGCGCGTCGTAAGTGACCTTGACGGTGAACACGCTGCCGTCGGCAATGTCGGTCTTTGGATAGTCCACTTCCGTACATCCGCAACCCACACGCACATCGCTCACCCTTATAGCGCGCCCACTCTTGTTGCGTATCTCAAATTCTGCCGTGGCAGGGCTTTGAAACATCACCTGTCCGCAGTCTGTCACGTTGTTCAACGCCACCACCTGCTGCGCCATCACGTCGGCACAAGTCATAAACAGCAGCATGGAGGCTGTCATAAAGAAACTTTTTTTCATCTATTTGGCTTTAGGCGGACTTCCCAAAGGTTGTCCGCACATTACATATATTTATTACTTCATCATGTCATGGGCCTTTTCATCATGTCATATAGCCACTTGACGAATTGCGTCACGGCCCTGCATGGCGCACATGTGCCGCCGTTTTTTTTCGCCTGCCCGCGCATGGGGACGTCCTTATTGCCTGCTGACAGTAGGCAAGGCAGGCAAGGGGTTTCAGCAAGTAGCACTTTGCGGCGGCAAAAGTGCCACTTTGGGGCATGTAAAATGCCACTTTCCATAAGCTAAAGTGGCACTTTACGCACATCACAGCGCAGCTTTCAAGCACGCCTCATCTCACTGACAGCACCCGTGTAGGCTCTCTCGCGGCAAACTCGGGGCTGTAGGCACACTGCACGAGGCATGTGCCTGTGGAGTAAGTGCCGCTGCGGTCAACATAGTAGGCCGTCTCAAGCACGTGCCGTCCCTTGGAGAATGTGTCAAAGTAGTAGTTGGTGACATTGTCCTTGACCTCCTGATAGCATCCGCCCACATATCCGCTTATCTGCTGTGAGGGTTCCATGCAGGCCGCGCGCCTGTCTGCCACATGCACAAAGTCATAGTCTCTGTCGGCAACGACGGTGATGCGCACCACAATGCGGTCGCCCACATCAAGCGCGTCGCCGTCGGCAAGCACCTTGCCGTCCTTTAAGAACTGCCTCATGACGGTGAAGCCCTCCGAATGGGCTGCCACACGGCTGCTCTCCTGCATGAAACGTGCATGCACAGCACCCCATGACGTGTTGTCGCAATGGCTGTCGATGACGAGCCTCTGCATCTTGCCGCCCTCAAGAGTGGACCTCACATAGCCCGTGACATCGGCAGAGGCGGCATCGCCAGCCACATTCCTGCCGTCAACCTTGAGCGTGGCAGGCCTGTCGCACGGCTGGAGGGCATCATCGCCGCCACCAAAGAAAGCATACACGGCATTGACGGTGTTGACAGGCGTGTCCCACATCTGCGTGCGCTTTGAGAGCAAGAGCCACTGCCGCATGTCGGCTATGAAATCGCTGTCTTCGGGAGCGACAAGCTGCAACGCCTCTATGGCAGCTACCTGCGTGGGTATCCTGTAGTCGCGCCATGAATACTTTGCCTTGCCCGTGTCAAACCACCGTCCCATGCCCTCTGCGCTCACGGTGTGCTGCTTCATGCTCTCAAGGAGCGCGGCGGCATCCTTGTCGCGGCCGTTGAGGGCAAGCGTCACCGCCGTCATTGACTTGCCATAGATGCTGTATATGTCGTTGTTGCCCGCAATGAGCTTTATGAGATAGTCAAAATCGTGCTTCACGGAGCCAGTCAAGACGCGGCGATCTACGCTCACGGCATAGAGCCAGCTCATGGTGATGTCGCCAGGCACGGGGTCAAGCCCCTCGGACTTGAGTTTCTTGAGTCTCGCAACCTCCTCTGCCACGTATTTTTCCATGAACGCAAACGAGCGGTCAATGATTTTTGCCGTCCTGCCGCTGCACTTTGCGCCCTTTGCCTTGCATCTCACAAGGGTCTCAAGCACATGTTGCGTCACGTAAGGACTGCCGTTCATGCCCTTCCACCACGAGAACGAGCCGTCCTCATGTTGCAGTCTGGCAAGACGCGACACACACTCGGCAAGCATATAGTCCAGACGCGACTCGTCGAAATAGTCGGCAAGCATGGCCATGCGCCCAGTATCGCCTGCCGCATCAGCCACCCAAGGTGTCTCGTCAAGGGCCACGGCCCTCAGCTCGGCGTTGTTTTCAAGCGCACTGACGGGTGTTGCCGTCCCTCTCTGTGCGCCTTTGCCGCCGCTCCACTGCTCCACGGCAGCGCGTATGGCAGGATTGCCGTGCATGATGACCTTGCCGAGAGAGTTGGAATAGAGGGCCGAGACGAGCGCGAAGGCGTTGTCACTCTCAGGAGCAGACATGTAGGGCAACGTCTGTATCATCATCCATTCGGGACGAGCCACATACTCCACCGTGAGACGCGGCTCTGACGCTCCCTCGGGCAATAGTGACGTGAGGTCAATGTCTTTCTTGCCAACGCCACGACACGTGAACGCAAGACTGTTGACGACTGTCTCGCTCACGGGCAACACTGGCAGATAGTGCTGCTCGCCGTCGCTGTGGCCGCCACCCGACACTTTCACCCGACAGATGAGCAGGCCGTCATGGCGTATGGCAGACATGTCATAGGCAAACACCACCGCCACAGTCTCGCCGGGCTTTACGGTGTAGCGCGCATTGCGGCTATACAACACCCGCTCGCTCTCAGGGTCAAGAAACTGCATGACGGCCGTGCCTGAGATGACTTTTTCGCCTTGGCTCGACACTCTTGCCGCAATCACACCCTTGTCGCCGGCACGCACAAAGCGCGGCACGTTGGGCGTGACCATGACCGTCTTGCTCGCCACTGCCTGCGCAGAGATATGCCCGACGTTCATCTCACGGTCGTGGGCCACGCCATGGAACTGCCAGGTGGTGACACTCTCGGGCAGAGTGAACGTGAGCCTCAGCTCACCCTTGGCGTTGCTCTGCAAGGCAGGCACAAAGAACGCCGTCTCGTCGAGGTTGGTGCGCACCACGTCGTCACCTGACTCCTGCGCAATGTCGCAACCTGCGGTCACGGCATCCTCATCGCCCACCTCAAACGCGCCCTCGGTCCGCGCAGGGGCGGCCTTCATGCAGCCCACAATGCAAGTGCCGTCCACGGCATCGTATGCCACGCTGTTGATTTCGGCACGATGAAATTTATGAACAATACCACGGAAAACGTCAAAGCCGCTATTAAAGGTAAAATGGCTGAACTGTAGCAGCGGCTCGTTGAGGTATTTGGCAAGCATCTCGCCATATACCGATCGCTCACGCATGCGTATCTCGCTCCAATATGCGAATGGTATGGCAAATGAACTGGGGAGATTGAGGCTCAAAGCGTGGGGCTGTATCTCGTCGAGTGACTTGTCGTAGAGCGTGGCGATGAGCTGCGCCCTGGCAGGAGTGCCGTCTGGAGAGGTGACACGCAGAGTCCATGTCTCTTTCTTGCCAGGCACGAGCCTGTCGCGGAACGTCTCCCACTGCAAGGAGAGGCTCTTGTCGACGACGGGCTTGCGTATGGTGACGTTGTGAGTGCAGGCCTTGCCTTGCTTGACCCACACCAAGGAGAGCGACAGGCCGTCGCCCCACTCCTCACGATAATATATAGGTGTGGTCAACAGCTCACCGCGGATGTCTGCCCTGCCGTCCTGCACCACCTTACCGTCGGCCAACGCCGTGTAAAGCACGTGCTGGATGCTGTCGGAAGAGCCTACCTGCAAGTAGACGGGGCTGCCGTCGGCAGGAAACTTGCCAGAAGAGATCCAAAACCAGTCGTGTGTCTCTGTCGGAACCTTGCTGTCGGAAAGCGAGAAGAGCGTCACCTCAGACTGTATGCTGTCGCTGCCGCACACGGCTGCCACACGATATTTGCCCGAAGGCATGTCGGAGAGGTCAAGCTCCACCCTTTCGTTGGCCCTGCACTTGAAATGCCTCGTGCCGATGGTGCAGTCGACCTCGGCATCTATGCTCTTGCCCGCATTGTTGATGTAGTTGAACGACACCGTGGCGGTGCTGTCCCTCAGCACACGCGACGCAATGTCACACGTGAGCAGCATGCGGCGATCGCTCAACGGCACTGACGACTCACAAGACCTTGTCTCTCCTGCGAGGTCGGTGACCCTTGCCACAATGTCAAAGCTATAGTAGCGCGAGGTGTTGTCGTCATAGCTCTCGGGCAACACCATAGGCACGGCTATGGTGAACGCGCCCTGGCTGTCGGTCTTGAGCGTGTCTCTAACCACAACCTCGGCATTGGCCATCACGCCAGAGCAACGCCAGTAGCGCAGGGGGCGTCTTGTGACGCTCAGCTCTACCCTTGCGCCCGTCACAGGCAAGCCCGTGAATGTCTCGGCTCTGCCGCTCAGCCTCAGCGTGTCGCCAATATGATAGTCTGTAGCAGGCTCTGCCACGTCCACACGGAACGTCGGCCGCTTGTAATCCTCCACTCTAAAACCACAATAGGCACCAGCCACGCCCTTTGCCTCCACGTAATATCTGCCGCCAAGTCCCTTGGCAGGCAGCACAAAGTCGGTAGAGGCAGTGCCAAACTCGTCGGTGCGCACAGTATCGCTCGCCACCACACGATAGTTGACATCCTTTAGCGTAAGCTCTATTTCCTCTCCCTGCAAACACTCCGCCTGCTGTCCGTCGGCAGAAGAGCGATATGCCACTGCCGCCACATGCACTGTCTGTCCATGGCGGTAGATGCTGCGGTCGGTGAAGATGCTGACGTGTGCGGCATCTTTGCGCTTGTAGAATCCGTAGGACGAAGAAAACGACTGCAAGGGAAAGGCATTGTCGATGTCGGTGCGCACACAATAGTAGCGAAACGCGATGTGGTTGTTGTCAATGACTATCTCGCCATTGTCATCACACGTGAGCGTAAGAGCGTCAGCCTCGCTGATGTCCTGAGAGTCGTAGATGTCGACCTTGGCATGTGGCACCGGCTCGCCCGTAGTGGCATTTAGCACAGCCACACGGCATCGGTTGTCGGGCAGGCACTCGGTGACGGGATAGAGATTGGTGACTCTCAGCAAGGTGTATTCAGCAGGTATGGCTACATTGTCGGTGGTCATCTCTACCAGCCACAAGCCCTCGCTGAGCGGCGGTATGTACATGGAGTCCTTGAGAGTGCGCGAGGGAGTGGCTGCCACATAGCTCTTTGAAATGACATAGGGAGCGACGCTGCCGTCTATATAACCGCTCAGGCGGTCGTAGTCGACGTTTTTCCATGTAGACACAGGCACGGGGGCGTCATCCCTGAGCCTCCGCACCGTCATCTTAAGCTCACCTATGTTGTTGACATATATAACGTCGACCTTGCGGCGCACGCCCGGGAGCATGAGTTCATTGCCACAAGCCACGTGAAAGGACGGCAGCGTGAGCCTGCGGTACTCGTTGCGCAGCCTGTTCATGCGCGGCCACGCTCCCCATTTCATGAGAGAGTAGTTGATAAAGTTGAGTCTGTCGTCGTCGGTAACGTCCTCGGCAGTCTGCATAAACTCATAACGCTCCACGGCAATCTCTCCTGCACAGAGCAGATCGGCATACTCCTTCAGCAGAGAGTCAAGCGTCTGCACGTATCTTGACTTCTTGAAAAGCGGCGAGTCGCTGGTCTTGCGCTCCTTTCTGGCTATCTCAAGAGCCGTGAGACACGCTCCCTCGCGCTTGCCGTGGCTGTCGTAGTAGCGGTGCATGGTGTAATAGTCGTCGGCGAGCATACCTATGATGTGCAGCATGTCGTCATAGTAATACTTGGAGTCAATGCCGTCCACGACATAGGGCTCATAGGTGGTGGAGAATGCCTTGGCAAGTGCGTCGGGGTTGCTCATGGAGAGCTTGAACCATGCCTTTGACTTCTCCCCGGCATCGGGCAGTGTCGTGCCATAGCGGCTGTAGAGACTGCCAAGTGTCGAGCGGTATATGGCGGCAAGCACTTCGTCGTGCGCAGCTGCCGCCCTCTGCTCTGCAGACTCTATCCTGCGCACAGCAGGCAGCAGGGAGTCGGGCGAAAGCTCATACCTCACCTCAGCATCGGCAAACTGTGCCTTGAGCAGATGCCCATAGGCACGCTCGCTCTCCGCCTTTTGCATTATCTCAGACAGCACGGACAAGGATGTCTGAGGCAGGTCTTTCTGCCGCGACCGCTCATATTTCTTCCACAGCTTGCCGTAAGGTGCCGCCTGTGCCGCAAAAGACACCAGCAGGCACGTAACTATCAATATCAGTATTCTCTTCATATTGTCAAATGTATAATATTTAATGTGTTGACGGCCGCAATGGAGCTTGCCACAATTGCCGAGCCGATGCCTATCTTATGCAAAGATAGTGCGAGGCGAGCGGAGAACAAGATGGAAAAGCCATGCTTTTACATCTTTGTTATGCCGAGCCGATGCCTATCTTATGCAAAGAT
>CAMGFM010000059.1 GCA_946055365.1 uncultured Prevotella sp.
ACAGGCAAAATTAATAATTTATTCTGTCATAACGCTCAATAGTCCATACAATTTAACCATTCTTCAAATATTAATGCTAACTTTGTGCGGTCAACGCCAGAGCCATGCGCAAGAAAACACCTGCAAGCGCACATAAACGCACCTGTAAGCGCACGACAAAACCATCTACACACACTCAAAAAAAAGCTCTCATCATGAATCATCTCAAGCAAAACCTGCCTCTTCTGGCGGTAGTGGCGATAACGTCGCTCATGCTGCTGCCTTTTCTCGGGCTAACCGACTTCAACACCAAGGGCGAGCCGCGCGAGGCCGTCGTGGCATTGTCAATGCTCAAGGACGGCAACTGGATTCTGCCCGTCAACAACGGCTGTGACATACCCTACAAGCCACCTTTCTTCCATTTCTGCATAGCTCTGTTCTCACTACTGTCGGGCAGCGTGAGCGAATATACGTCTCGCCTGCCGTCGGCACTCTCCTTTGTGGCCATGACGACGGGAGTGTTTGTTTTCTACCGCCGCCGCACCACCACCGCCACGGCCTTTCTCGCCACGGTGCTGCTCGCCACATCCTTTGAGGTGCATCGCTATGCCAACAACTGCCGCGTGGACATGATGCTCACCGCCTTTACCATAGGCTCTCTGCTGCTGTTCTACAAGTGGCGGGAGCAAGGCTCGCGAGGCATACCCGTTCTTGCCGTGCTGTGCATGAGCGGCGCGGTCATGACCAAGGGACCCGTGGGCTTCATACTGCCGTGCTTTGTGATGGTCACTTTCTCGCTGCTGCGCGGCGACCGCCCACTTCAGACACTCCTGCGCTACGCCCTCGTCGCCCTGCTGTCGTGTCTCATACCAGCCGCGTGGTACATAGCGGCATGGCAACAAGGCGGCGACCAATTTCTGAGCCTTGTCTACGAAGAGAACATAGGACGCATGACTGGCACCATGAGCTATGAGTCTCACGAACATGCGTTCACCTACAACTTCTTCACCCTTTTCACGGGATGGGTGCCATGGACGCTGCTCATGATGTTCTCTCTCCTTGCCCTGCCGTGGCGCAAGATAAAGGGCATGGCCGCCACACGCCCGAAGCTGTCTGCCATCAGCGACATAAAACTGTTCACATGGCTGTCCTTCCTGCTCGTGCTGTTCTTCTATTGCCTACCCTCCAGCAAGCGCAGCGTCTATCTCCTGCCCTGCTATCCGTTCATGGCGGTGCTGATGGCGCAATACATACAATGGCTGTGGGCCACACGCCGCCGCGGATGCCTGCGTGTGTATGTATATGTCATCGCCTCGCTGTCGCTGTTGCTGACCGTTGCCTATGTCACGGTGCGCATGGGACTGGTGCCTGACGGCATTTTCCACGGCAAGCACGCCGCCGAAAACATCGCCATGCTCCACTCCCTGAGAGACGGAGAGCTGCCTCTGTGGTCGCTGCTGCTCATAGTGCTGCAAACGGCGGTGTGCATAGATGCCCTACAACTCGCGGCGCGCGGCAAGAAAGACATACAGAGACCCTTGCTTTATGCCGTGACAGCTCCCGTGGTGACGCTCATGATAGTGCTTGACGGCGTGTATCTGCCTGCCATACTCAACAGCAAGTCGCTGCGTCCAATGGCACAGCTCATCGAAAAGACCTTTCCGGGCGAGCCTCTCTATCAGTATATCGACGACAAGATGATGCATTTCTTCGGTGCCGACTTCTACCTCAATGACAGCATGGCGCAGTTTGAGACACCTCAACGCTCCATAGGCGTGTCCACAGCAGGCAGCAAGGCTCCCGAGAGGGGCGTGCTGGTAGTGCCAGAGGGCGACTTTGCCGCCCTTGAGAAGCGTCATCCCGAATATACGTTCACGCATGTCATGACCACAGAACGGAGAATGGCAGAGGTGAAAGGGTGCGTGAGCTTCTATAGGTTTGCACTGAAACATGCGGAATGAGGCTGACATGCGGCTCATGCACGCATCTACATGATAATATGAACACATAGAAAAAGACAGTACCACAATCTGCAACACGCTTATGCTGACTGTGGTACTGTCTTTTTTCTGTATTTCAAATTACTACAACGGCTTTTCTGTCGCCGCAAAATGCCTCCCGTTAATCATAAAGCGGCACTTCTGCTGTCACAAAACGGCACTTGGCGTTTATAGAATGGCACTTTATCCGCCGCAAAGTGCCTTTTTGGGAAATCGCATATTGTATCTTCACTTTGCAGGGCGCGAAGACAATATCTGTTCATCACACTTGCGCATAACTGTCATGGCTATTGCGCCGTGCCATCGCCCCCTGCCCTTTTCTCCACGTTATACCTTGGCCTGCGCTTCACCTCCATATATATCTTGCCTATATACATGCCCGTGATGCCCACGCCCGTGGTTGTCATACCTCCTATGAGCCACAGCGACACCATTATTGATGTCCAGCCCTCTATGGTCTTGCCCATAAAATGCTCATAAAGGCCGTAGACGATGATGAGCATGGCCACGAGGGTCATGGCAAGCCCTGCAAGGGTGATGAACATCAGCGGGGCGGTGGAAAACGACGTTATGCCGTCTATGGAGAACGACAGCATCTTGCGGAAAGGATACTTGGAGTCGCCAGCGGTGCGCGCCGTGCGGTTGTAATAGACAAACCCCTGCTCAAAACCGAGGTGTCTCACCATGCCGCGCAGGAACATGTTGCGCTCGGGATATTGCATGAGAGCCTTGAGGGCGGTGTTGGTGAGCAGTCGAAAGTCTGCGTGGTTGTATATCGTCTCCTTGTCCACCGACTGCATGACCCTATAAAAAGCCTGCGCCGTGCAACGCTTGAACCACGTGTCGGTCTTGCGCTCCTTGCGCACGCCGTAGACAATCTCCTTGCCCTCGAGCATCTGCCTTGTCATGTCCACGATGGCGTTCTCGTCGTCCTGCAGGTCAGCGTCTATCGACACTATTGCGTCACAACGGTCCACGCTCTCCTCCATGCCTGCCCACAGGGCGTTCTGGTGGCCCACATTGTGCGAGAGCTTCAGCCCTCGCACGTTGTCGTGAGTGTGCGCATAGCTCTCTATAATCTGCCACGTGCGGTCGCGGCTGCCGTCGTCAACGAGCAGCAGCACGCCCCTCACGCCTGTCTCAGAGAGCAGTCGGGCCACCACGTCTTGCAGCCTGCCCAGGGCCCAGGGCAGCACTTCCTCCTCGTTGTAGCAGGGTATCACGATGTTCAATGTCTTCATAGCCTGTGATTTATGGCGTGTCTTGCCGCTTCATCAAGAGCAAAGCACCCTAATTACTAACATGTTTATGCGGTGCGACTGTGAAATTGACCGCCGTCTCTTACACTAAAGAGACGGCGTGCATGACTTGCAGCACCCTCCTTATGCCTGTCACTTGCCTGCCACGGGCGTTGCCGTGACATTTGACACGATGTGTATGTCTCTCTGCGGATAGGGTATCTCCACGTTATTGGCGTTGAGAGTGTTGTAGATGGTCTCCTTTATCCTGCCCGTCATGCTGAATTTCTCCTCCACAAGCACCCAGTAGGTGACAAAGAGGTTGACGGAGTTGTCGCCAAAATCGTCGAACACCACGCTCACGGGCCTGTCCGCGCTTATGATGTCGCGCCCGTCGGCCGTCTTTGTCCTCAGCCCGTCCACAGCCTGCGTCAGCATGGCCCTCACGTGGCTCACGTCCACGCCATAGGCCACTCCCACCGGCACCTTTACCAGCTCATAGGAGTGGTTTTTGGTGATGTTCTTGAAGTTTTTGCTGAACAGCGAACTGTTGAGAAAGGCTATCACGCAACCGTCGCCCATCACCACCTGCGTGCTTTGGTAGGTTATGCTCTCTACCTTGCCCCTTATGCCGTCGCACTCTATGAAATCGCCCACTCTCACACGTCCCGTCATGAGCGATATGCCATAGAAGAAGTTTTCGAGCAGGTCTTTCATGGCAAAGCCCACGCCCGTGGCGAGTCCCGCGGAGATGACCGAGATGGCCGTGGACGGTATCTTCAGGAGCTTGATGCTTATTATGAAGTAGAGACCCCAGCAGCAGATGGCAATGATGTTGTTGCCGAGGGTGAAGTTGGGTCTTCCGTTCACCACTATACGGCTCTTGTGATACTTGTGGAAGAGGGCTTTGGCGAGGTAGTTGATGTAGCGGAACACGAAGAAGAGCGACACCACCATCACCATCTTGAATAAGGACAGCTGCACGATGCCCGTGATGTTGAGAAAGTTGTAGGTGAAGATTCTCACTACCGTCTCGTTGAGGTCAAAGACGTTTGACGCCCACCAGATGGACAGCATTACCGACACCACGCCCACCACCGGCACGAGTGCCATGTAGACAAAGTCATAGAACCAAGTGACATTGATGTGCCTGTCGTGGCTCACGGTGATGATGTCGAGCAGCGAGCCGCCCTTGGCAGCGGGTGTCTCGCCGTCGGTGTGTATCTTGCGCGACAGCCACCTGCGCTCATACATGCCGAGCAGGTCATATATGCAGGTGATAGTCTGTATGCAGCTGAGCTGAAACATCCACCATATCAGCACCTGCACCGACAGCAGCACATAGCCATACCATGCCGACAGCGTGGAGAACGCCATTAGCATGAGCGTCACCCATGTGTAGAAGATGTCAGAGCGCGGTATGTTGGCGTTGTGTCGTCTTATGACCCTCCACTGCCACAGCGTGAACAGCAGAAGTATGGGCGGAAAGACAAGGCTGACGAGGTTGTTGGGTATGAAAATGATGCGGAAGGTGATGACGATGAACGACATCAGCATCACAGGCGCATATATCATGAAGCCGCTCTTGATTTGGTCGCCCGAAAGCCTCACGAGCAGCGACACGAAGATGGCACACAGCAGCCACGCATATTCGATGAGGAGCCTGGAGGCCATAAGGAAGAAGTTGTGGCTCATAAACGTGCGCGCCACCATCACCGACACGGCGAAGATGAGCATGGCCACGAAGAGTATGAGGCACACCTTTTTCTTCATGAAGCTGTCCGTGCGGAAGCGTCTCGGCACTATCCACCTCACGAACACGTTGCTCAGGAGTCCCGCCAGCACGATGTAGAACATCACAAACATGCACAGACCCGTCACTATGGGCCCGCGCCACTGGGAGTGTACCTTGCGCTCGCCGCCGTCGGCAGTCTTCACTTTCTCGGTGTCATATTTCTCGTTCACGTCCTCCCTCGCGTTTCTGTAGGACAGCGGCATACGGCGCAAAACCTCAAAATAGCTGTCGTCGCCATTGACAAAGATGTTGTGCTGTATGTCGTTGTAACGCTGCAGGGCATAGTCGTTCATCTTCTTGAGCTTTTCTGACATGCGCATATAGTGCTGCGAGTCGCGCTCGATGCTGTTGCGCATGTTGATGAGGTTGCGTTTCAACGCCACGACATAGGTGAGACAAGCCCTGCGGTCGGCCTGGCCATACTCATCGAGCGAGAACGGCAGCTGCATCTTCTTTCCGTCTGCCGAGGTGATGAACTTGGGGTCCTTGCCGTCGCCCTTGCCGCCGTCGTCCTGCCGCTTCAGCGAGGGCGGGATGCTCTGCAGTGTCTCGAGAAGATAGTCATAACGCTCTATCTCTGCGTCCATGCGCTTGAGTATCTTGTCAAACGGCATGCGCTTCTTGTTAAATTCACGATACATTTCCGTGGCTTCATGGCAGGCATAGGTCACATCAAACGTGAAATCATACTTCTGCGAATAGAGCATGAGCGCAATCTGGTCGCTGCGTTGCATGAGTGCCACCATCTGCTGGTGCTGTATCTGGTTGTACTGGCGGTAGCGGGCCATGCCCTTGCGCTGTTCGCCAAACTGTGTCTCAAGCTCTGCCCTCAGCACGGACAACGTTGACTTGAGGTTCTTCTCCTTTAATACCGCCCCGGCCGCAAGGCTCAGGCACAAGGCGACCATAAGGCACAGTATGCGCCCCATTTGTCTCTTTGTCATATATTACTTTGTTGCTATTTAGGTTATCTTTTCATTGCCGCAGTCACCATCGCACGCTTGCCGCGCGCGTCCTTATATTGTCGTGTACCTATGTCATTAAGGCGCAGGCGTGTCTTTTTCCTGTCTACGTGCCACGCCGTCACACTGCATGGTTGCAAAATTAACTCTTTTTCCTGAAACAGGCAGGCTCTGGACCGCCGTTTTTCAACGTCGCTCTACAAATTTGGGCTTCGGTAATATGTACAGACATGCCGCCACAAGCCTCATCGGCTTATCAGACGCGTCGCCGCTCCATCGATTTTTTCATTATGCCACAGAGCGTCGCGCCCATGATGGCAGCCAAGAGGCTCTTTGGCAAGCTCCAAGTGCCGCTTTAGTGACGGCAAGTGCCGCTTTTCACATTCAAAAGTGGCTCTTTCACGACGACAAAACGCCTCTTTCACAACGGCATACGCCACACGCCTGACCCGAGAGTGCCGCGCCGTGAGTCACGACACAAACAAAAAAGGCAGCCCGTGTTCCTTCTATGGAAACGGACTGCCCCGTATGTCACACCGTCATGCCGCCATGCGCCACGCCGCAATCGCCTCTGCCATCACGGTCTTGGCGTGCGTCGCCGGACACTGCCACACTGGCTCATGTCACATGACGCGTAAGATGCCTTAGTGTCGCTGCTTAGAGCTGCGGACCAGCTGCTACGAGAGCCTTGCCAGCCTCGTTGCCCTCATACTTCTTGAAGTTCTTGATGAAGCGAGCTGCGAGATCCTTAGCCTTCTCCTCCCACTTGCATGCGCAGTCGTATGTGTCGCGCGGGTCAAGGATTTTGGGATCAACGCCGGGAAGCTCCGTAGGAACGGTGAAGTCAAAGATAGGTATCTGCTTTGTGGGCGCGTTGTTGATAGAACCGTCAAGGATAGCGTCGATGATGCCACGTGTGTCACGTATAGAGATGCGCTTGCCTGTGCCGTTCCAGCCAGTGTTCACGAGATAAGCCTTTGCGCCGCTCTTCTCCATCTTCTTTACAAGCTCCTCGCCATACTTTGTAGGATGCAGCTCGAGGAATGCCTGACCGAAACATGCGGAGAATGTGGGAGTAGGCTCAGTAATGCCACGCTCTGTGCCTGCGAGCTTTGCCGTAAAGCCAGAGAGGAAGTAGTACTTTGTCTGCTCCGGAGTCAGGATAGACACGGGAGGCAGCACGCCGAATGCGTCAGCAGAGAGGAAGATCACCTGCTTGGCAGCGGGAGCGTGTGAGATAGGCTTCACGATGTTCTCTATATGGTCGATAGGATAAGACACGCGAGTGTTCTCTGTCACGCTCTTGTCGGCGAAATCAATCTTGCCGTCAGCGGCAACAGTCACGTTCTCGAGCAGTGCGTTGCGCTTGATGGCGTTGAAGATGTCCGGCTCGCTCTCCTTGTCGAGGTTGATAACCTTGGCATAGCAACCGCCCTCAAAGTTAAACACGCCGTTGTCGTCCCATCCGTGCTCGTCGTCGCCGATGAGGAGACGCTTCGGGTCGGTAGAAAGAGTGGTCTTACCTGTACCAGAGAGACCGAAGAAGATAGCTGTGTTCTCACCGTTCTTGTCGCAGTTAGCAGAGCAGTGCATAGAAGCGATGCCCTTGAGCGGGAGGAAGTAGTTCATCATTGAGAACATACCCTTCTTCATCTC
>CAMGFM010000060.1 GCA_946055365.1 uncultured Prevotella sp.
GCGAGCGAAATAGAGCTTGCTCTGATTTCCGAGCCGCAGCCTATCTTCTGCAAAGGTAGTGCAAACCTAAGAAAATACAAAAAAAGCTCGCCTATTTTTGTGCCTTACACACTGCCAGCCTCACAAAAAAGCACGCCACGGGGCAAAAGAACGGCACGACAAGACACGCTGCGCATGCCCTCATGGCGGCTGTCGCGGCACGCAACAGCCACGCCCCGCCCATAATGACGGCGGCGCGGCACACCATAACGGCGGCGCACAGCCGAGCCAAAGACCAAGGCACGCACTGGCAACGCTGACATTTGACAACCACAACATTCACTACAATACACATTATTATATAATATAGCGACTATGGCAAAAGTATATGTATTTCTCGCTGACGGCTTTGAAGACATCGAGGCCATCGCACCCATAGACATACTGCGCAGGAGCGGCATGTCAGTGACCACCGTGAGCATCAACGGCACAGATCAAGTGACCTCGGCACACGGCGTGACGATAAAGGCAGACACCGTGTTTGAGCGCGCGTGCCTCGACGACGCCGACATGCTGATGTTACCAGGCGGTATGCCCGGCTCTGCCAACCTCGACTCGCACGACGGCGTGCGCAAGGCACTGCTTGAGCAGGCACGGCAGGGCAAGCACATAGGAGCCATCTGCGCCGCGCCCATGGTGCTGGGACACCTTGGACTGCTCAAAGGGCGCAAAGCCACATGCTATCCGGGCTTTGAGGGTGAGCTGACAGGCGCGGAATACACCGCACATACAGCAACCGTCGACGGCAACATCATCACTGGCGAGGGGCCGGCAGCCGCCTTTGAATATGCCTACCGCATAGTGGAGCTGCTTAAGGACAAAGACACCGCCGACACACTGCGCCACGGCATGATGTATGCCCACCTCATGAACGGCTGACACGCCACACCACTTTTTCTATAACCACCTGCAATCATCAACATGGACATACTGCAACAGGACATAATGTATCTGCCCGGCGTGGGACCACAGCGCAAGGAACTGCTAAAGCGTGAGCTGAACATCTGCTCATGGGCAGACCTGCTGGAGTATTACCCATATAAATATGTAGACCGCAGCCGCATATACTCCATCAGGGAACTGTCGCCCGACATGCCGTTCATTCAGCTCAGGGGAGAGATACTCAGCTTTGAGGAACACGAGCTGTCGCCACGCCGAAAATGCGTGGTGGCACACTTCTCCGACGGTCACGGCGTGGCTGATCTCGTGTGGTTCTCGGGGGCGCAGTATGTCTACAACAACTACAAGACGGGCGTTGACTATGTGGTGTTTGGCAAGCCCACCGTCTACGGCGGACGCTTTCAGATAGCACACCCCGAGATAGACAAGGCAGAGAGCCTCACGCTGTCGGAGATGGGCATGCAGCCCTATTACAACACCACGGAGGTGATGAAGAAAAGGGGACTCACGTCTCACTCCATCGACAAGCTCATCAAGACAATGCTCGCCCGACTCAACACGACCCTGCCCGAGACCCTGCCCGAGAGCATCACAAGAAAGCTGCACCTGATGTCGAGAGACGAGGCACTGCGCTGCGTGCATCACCCGTCTGGCACTCTCGCCATGCAAAGGGCGAGGGAGAGACTCAAATTTGAGGAACTCTTCTACGTGCAGCTCAACATAGTGCGCTACGCGTCTGACCACAGACGCAAATACCGCGGCTATGTGCTGCCACGTGTGGGCGAGACGTTCAACACGTTCTATGAACGCAACCTGCCCTTTGAACTTACGGGGGCGCAAAAGAGGGTTATGCACGAGATACGCGACGACATGCGCTCGGGCAGGCAGATGAACCGCCTGCTGCAGGGCGACGTGGGCAGCGGCAAGACGCTCGTGGCTCTCATGTCGATGCTCATAGCCGTGGACAACGGCTTTCAGGCCTGCATCATGGCACCCACGGAGATACTTGCCGAGCAGCATCTCGCCACCGTGAGCGCACTGCTCAAAGACATGGACGTGAGCGTGGCCCTGCTCACGGGCAACGTGAAGGGCAGGCAGCGCAAGGACGTGCTCGACAGGCTCATCGCAGGACAGCTGAACATCGTGGTAGGCACACACGCACTCGTAGAGGACAACGTGAGATTTGCACGTCTCGGACTCGCGGTCATTGACGAGCAGCACCGTTTTGGCGTTGCGCAGAGGGCAAGGCTGTGGGCAAAGAGCGACAACCCGCCACACATACTCGTCATGACGGCAACGCCCATACCGCGCACGCTCGCCATGACCATCTATGGCGACCTTGACGTGAGCGTAATAGACCAGCTGCCGCCGGGACGCAAGCCCGTACACACGCTGCACCGCTTTGACACCGCCCTGTCGTCGCTCTACAGCGGCATAAGACAGCAGATAAGGCAAGGCAGGCAGGCATATATAGTGTTTCCACTCATACAGGGCAGCGAGAAAACCGACCTCAAAAACCTTGAGGAGGGCTATGAGGCTCTCAAAGAGATATTTCCCGACATGAGCCTGAGCAAGGTGCATGGCAAGATGAAGCCCAAGGAGAAAGAGCAGGAGATGGCACGCTTCGTGAGCGGAGAGACTCAGATGCTCGTGGCAACGACCGTGATAGAGGTGGGAGTGAACGTGCCTAACGCATCGGTCATGGTGATACTCGACGCACAGAGGTTTGGACTCTCACAGCTGCACCAGCTGAGAGGCAGGGTGGGCCGCGGAGCCGACCAGAGCTACTGCATACTCGTCACGCCGCACAAGCTGTCAAAGGAGACGCGCAAGCGCATTGACATCATGTGCGAGACCAACGACGGATTTCGCATTGCCGAGGCTGACCTCAAACTGCGGGGACCCGGCGACCTCGAAGGCACACAGCAAAGCGGCATGGCGTTTGACCTGAAGATAGCCGACATCGCGAGAGACGGCATACTCGTGCAGAAAGCAAGGGACGAGGCGCAGAGAATTATCGAAGACGACCCTACTTGCAGCTCACCGCAGTATGACATACTGTGGAACAGGCTCAGACAACTGCGCAAGGACAATATCAACTGGGCGGCAATATCATAGCCAAAGGGACGCTACAACAACAGCACGCCCCTTTGGCATTTGGCGTGTGTGGCACACCGCTTTCAACAAAGTGGCTGTTTAGGGCTGCTAAAGTGCCGTTTTAGGATGGCTAAAGAGGCACTTTTGGACGGCTAAAGAGGCACTTTAGAATAGCCAAAATGGCTCTTTAGGACAGCCAAAGCCACTCATCATCTGACGCGCAGCCTGCCCTTTGCATGACAGACAAGACACAAAACACAGTCGTGAGAGTGGCGCAGGAACAAGACAAGACACGCTCCACAGGCTTAGAGTTTTAACACAAATGACAAATTATTAATTATCAAGTATTAATAAGTGTTACAAAACAACGGGTAAAGCCAAGTTTTTGCAATAAATTGTGTATCTTTGCAAAAGTCAGGTCACATCCCGAAAAACGGAGCAAGCTCCTTTCCACTCGGTTTGCACTGACTTTGCAGACGTGAAGCTGCACATTGTAGATTGCAGCACGCACAGAATGATTCAATAAACCTTATACACCCCGGGACAAAACACCCCCTCTCATCCTAAAATGAGCCTAAGACAATTATGAATTTGAGAAGCATTTTAAAGAAAGTATTTTCCAAGACACTGACACTTACAGCATTGCTGGGCGCAACAGCCGCCAACGCAACGGCACAGGACCTCATAGCAAGACAAGCACCCGTAGACCGCAAGATGGCAACCGTGGACACCATCATGCTGCGCAACCTTATCATGATGGAAGACATGGACTCTCCTGCCGGAGACCTCTATGCCAACTGGGACAACAAATATGCCCACTATGCCACACAGCTGCCAGAGACATTCAACATTGACCTGCGCGACTTTTGTATGCCCACTACCAGCAGGGTGATAACGAGCAATTTTGGCCCAAGATGGGGCAGGATGCACAAGGGCATAGACATCAAGGTGTACACTGGCGACACCATCAGGTCGGCGTTCAGCGGCAAGGTACGCATAGTGAGGTATGAACGCGGAGGATATGGCAAATATATCGTCATAAGACACAACAACGGGCTGGAGACCATCTATGGACACCTCTCAAGACAGCTCGTGGAGGAAAACCAGGAGGTGAGGGCCGGCGAGGTGATAGGACTCGGCGGCAACACAGGACGCAGCACCGGCTCACATCTGCACTTTGAGACGCGACTATGCGGCGTGGCTCTCAACCCTGCTCTCATGTTTGACTTCAGGGAGCAGGACGTGACAGGCGACTTCTATGCCTTTAACCGCAACACCTACGAGGCTGAGTCGTCATACGCCAACTCTCTCAGAGGGCGTGACGCAGGCAGATCCATGGCAAGTGACGACGAGGGAGGCAACCGACGCGCCAAGAGCAACGCTGGAGGACAGGTGCGCTACCACAAGGTGGCAAAGGGAGAGACTCTCGAGCGCATAGCACGCAAACGCGGCGTGACCGTAGACACACTGTGCAGGCTCAACCACATAACAAAACGCATGAAGATACGCCCGGGACAGATACTCCGCTATTCATGACATACACAATGAGCTGTTCATGACGCTCATGGCAAACTGCTCATGACGCTCACAACGAAGACTCGCAACGACAATAAATGACACGACCTGCATGCACGCACACTGGATATTGCGTGTGTGGAGGTCGTGTGCATAACAATACACACATAAAGAAGCACAACACATAAAGAATTAAAGGCAGGCAAAGAAGACAAAAAGACATTTTCCGAAAGGCAAAAAGGCACAACACACCAATAAAAAGCACTTACATAAAAACAAGGAAAGGCACGTGTGCAAAGAATAAAGGCACAACACGCCAATAAAAAGCACGTGCTGAAAACAAAGAATAGGCCTCGGTGACACGACAGCACGACACACAGCGACGTGCAACGGTGACCCCGAATAATGGCATATAGCCGCCAACACACATCATCATACCACTTCAGCAAAGACGAGACGGCACGGTGACAGCCCAAACCACCGTGTGACACCAGAGCCGCAGGCGGATGTGGCTGCTCGGGGCAGCTCCGCTCTGCCCCTCTCCACCACATCCGCCCGCGACTCCCCCATTTGGGGATTTTTTCTTTTTATTTTTTTTCCTTTTTTTGAGCTTAGGCATAGTAGGAGTGATGTCCGAAAAAAAATACGTTACTCGGAAAGGACCAGGCGGAGCCCGAGAAAGATGATGCTAATCGACGGCTCGCAGTAGTTGCGAAAGGATGAGCGGCAGAACCCTGCGCTGTTGCCCCAGCTGCCGCCACGGTACACGCGGTAAGACCCACTCGTTGCGCCCGTCGGGTTGGTCTGTGCGACCGAGCTATAGTCGCCATACCAGTCCTGACACCACTCATACACGTTGCCGCTCATGTCATATATGCCAAGCTCGTTGGCAGCCTTCGTCGCCACAGTGTGGGTCTTGCGGTCGGAGTTGTCGCAATACCATGCCACGGAGCCGATGTCGTTGCCACCGCTATACTTATAGCCCTTACTCTTGTTGCCGCCACGCGCCGCATACTCCCACTCCGCCTCCGTAGGCAGGCGGAAGCGTCTGCCCGTGATGGCGTTGAGCTTAGTGATGAACGTCTGACAGTCATTCCAGCTGACCTGTTCCACTGGCAGGTTTGAGCCATTGCCTTTGTGGTAGGACGGATTGCTGCCCATGACCGCCGTCCACAGCTCCTGAGTCACCTCCGTCTGACCTATGTAATAGCTCGAAAGGGTCACCTTATGGGCTGGTTTCTCATCGCTTGCCGCATCACTGCCCTGCTCAGGCGTGGCACCCATGGTGAACGTGCCGCCCTGCACAGGCACCATCACAAACCTCACGCCCTTGACATTGAACTCCAGCGTGCCGCCGACCGACGCTGCCGCGCCGCCAGAGGCGGAAGAGCCGCCGCCAACACCACCCGAGGCACTTGCCACGGGCGCAGACTTCTCCAGCGCGCCGCTCACCATGGCGGTCTCGCCCTCCCTCACGTCTGCCGTCAGCTCCTTTGTCACATAGCCGTCCTTTTTTAGCGTCACCTTGCGCTGGCCTATCATCACGCCCCTGAACACATTGGGGCTTGTGCCGAGCCGCTTGCCGTCCACCCACACCTCACAGTCGAGGGGCTTGTAGTTGACGTTGAGTGCGCCTGTGCGCATCGTGAGCGCGGGCAGGCTCACCGTGCGGCTCTCCTTTTGCGCCAACGACACCGTCTCCTTGGCACTATAATAGCCCTCCTTGCGTGCCTCCACGAGATAGGTGCCTGCATTGAGCGCGCCAGTCCACTGGCTGCCCGATGCCTTGAGCTGGTCGTTGACATAGAGCGACGCGCCCGGCGTGGCGCACGTCACGCTCAGCGACGCCAGGACCGACTCCAGGCGTATCTCGCGCGACAGTCTGTCCACGCCGAGCGTGAACGTGGCTGTCTGCGGCGCATAGCCAGGGGCCTGCACCGTGTAGCTGTGGCTGCCGCGCGTCAGTCGCAGTATGAGCGAGCCGTCGGGGTCGAGGCTCTTTGCCTCATTGTCCACGGTCACCATGGCAGTGGCAGGCGTGACGTTGAGCGTGAAATAGCTCAGGCCGTCGTCTTCCTCGACGATAGTATGCACCTTGGCAGTGGCAAGACGCATGACATAGGTGCGCCCCTGCTCTATGCTCACAGGAAAGCGGTAGCGTTCTATCGCGTCAAACTGCGCATGGCGTATGGTCATGTACTTCACGCCCCTCGGCACATACACCCACACCTCGCCCACGTGGTTGTCGTCGGTCTTGGTAACGCCCAGCATGCCCACGTCAAAGACAAAGCCCTTGGCCTTGGTCTGTATGCGTATCAGGGCGCAGGTCTCCCCGTTCTGGTCGATGACCTTTGTGTCGGGGGTGATGGCGGCGAGATCCATCTCGTCAAGCTCAAACGAGGTGACACTCATCGACTGCGCCATGACCGTGAGGCTCATTACACTCAGAAAGATTGATAGCAATGTCCTTAGCATGATTGTATTGCCTTTTATTGTTATGTCTTTTGTTTTAGGATAAAAATGTTTCTCGCATTGTGTAAAAGCCCTTGGCATTGTGGGCAAATGCCTCCCGTCAGTGAGAAAGAGCCTCTTGGCCATGGGCAAATGCCTCCCGTCAGCGGGAAAGAGCCTCTTGGGCATGGGTAAATGCCACTCTGGCAGCGGGAAAGAGCCTCTTGACCTTATAGAAAGAGGCTCTTTCTATAAGCCACACACGCACCGTGGGGTCAGAAGAAGTCGCTTGGCTCATACAAGCCGAAGTTCGGGTCTTTGTCAGGCTGCCATGTGCGCACCATGATTATGGGGTTGTCGGGGTCGTTGATGTCCACCATGAGCAGCAGGTAGCCCTTGTCGCCATAGGTAGAGGAGTAATAGTCCTGCGATATCTGTATGGCGTAGACCTCACCCAGCGTTCCCATCCTGCGCACGTCGTTGTCAGAGAAGCGTATGTTGATAAATTCGTTTCGTCCGAAGCACCTTGCGAGGTTGTCGAGATACTGGTTTTTGGTGTAACGGTTGCGCTGTGTAATCTCCTTATTGCCTATCCTCACTCCGCCTACCTCCCTGCTAT
>CAMGFM010000061.1 GCA_946055365.1 uncultured Prevotella sp.
ACTCGACCGTTACAGCGAGCTATGCACGCTCTTTGGCATCTGCATCTACCTGCTCGACACCGGCTGGAGGTGGGCAGGCATAGTCACATTCACCGCCATGGTAGGCTCTGTCATGGTGAGCTATGTGAGGGCAAGGGCAGAGGGACTCGACATAGAGTGCAAGGTGGGACTCATGCAACGCCCCGAGCGCGTGGTCGTCACCGCCTTGGGCGCAATATTGTGCGGAGTGATGTCAAACGTGTGGGCTCTCGTGGTGCCAATGGCGGTCATAGCCGTGCTTGCCAACATCACCGCCTTCTGGAGAGTGATACACTGCTATAATGTGCTTAACAAGAAAAACTGACGGAAAAAGTGTTCAGCATCTACATCATACTGTTCTGGCTCGTGCTTGTGGCACTAAGGCCCACACGCAAGGCGGCTCTCGCACTGCTGCCGTGGCTCGTCTTTGCATGTAGCTATGACGCCATGCGCCTTTATCCCAACTATGAGGTCAACCCAATAGACGTTAAAGGCATATACGAAGCGGAGAAATCGCTCTTCGGGGTGACCTGCGGCGAGAGCGTGATGATACCAGGCGAATATTTCAACGCCCACCACTGCCCCGCGGCCGACTTCATGGCAGGCGTGTTCTATCTCTGCTGGGTGCCTGTGCCGCTGGCTTTCGGCCTATACCTCTATCTCAAGGGCGACAAAGAGATGTATCTGAGGTTTTCAATGGCCTTTCTGCTTGTCAATTTGCTCGGCTTCATGGGCTACTACATCCACCCTGCCGCCCCGCCATGGTATGCCATCAACTATGGTTTTGAGCCTTTGCTCGACACACCGGGCAACCTTGCGGGACTGGAACGCTTTGACGCGCTCACAGGACTCAACGTCTTCCACTCCATCTACAGCAAAAACTCCAACGTCTTTGCCGCCGTGCCGTCGCTCCACGCCGCCTACATGCTCGTGGCTACGGTCTATGCGGCGATGAGCCGCCAGCACACGGCCACGACACTCGCCTTTGCCTTTATATGCCTCGGCATCTGGTGGACAGCGGTCTACTCCACTCACCACTATATCATTGACGTGCTGCTCGGCATACTGACCACCATGCTCGGCATTGGCCTACAGGAGATTGCTCTCATGCGCAGCCAACGGCTCAAGACATGGCTGAGGAGATATGTGGAGGCCGTGTGAACGGCGGCACATAAGCATGTGAGCGGCGGCACACGCCACACCACACATCAGGCAAAGCCACTGACAACACGTCACGGCGAGTCTGCAAGAACATCAATATGCACCCCAAAGGCAGAAAAAAGCCCCAGACCTACGGACAACCGCCGCGTCTGGGGCTTTTTTCTGCCTTTTTTACCATTAATGCCATGTGCCAACGCACCTGTCAAGCCACGCTCAAGGCAGGCTGCAACAGCCATTGCGTTTGCGACTACTGCACATGTAGCTTCTTTGTGTCTATGCTTCCGGCACCCGACACCGACTTGGAGAGACTCTTGAGCGAGCCTTCCAGCGTTATGTCGCCGGCACCCGAGATATGGCAGTCGGCATGATCACAGTTGACAAATGTCACGTCAATGTCGCCAGCACCAGACACTGACACACGAGTGTCCCTCACATCGGTGAGATGCAGGTCAGACTCGCCTGCACCGGAAATCTTCACATCCACCTTCTGCGCCTTTATGTCATCGGCTTTCAGCTCTCCCGCGCCAGAAAGTCCCATCGTGAACGAGTCGCACACCACATTGCCAAACTTCACTTCGCACGCGCCGCTAAGCCCCACATGCAGGTTGTCGGTGTCAAGGAGTCCCTTTGACTCAAAATCCACCGCACCGCTGAGACTCAACTTCACGAGGTCGGGCGACACAAGCCTTATCTTCAGGTCTACATTACGCATAGACTTCTTCCTCCAGCCGTCCTTCCATCTCAGGCGCAGCGTCTCTCCGTCGTGTATCACGTCTACGTTGTCGACAAAATCTTTCCCGCCAGTGATTTCAATGCTCGAACCGCTGCCTTGAACAAACTCCATATCACACGGCAACGAGCATGACACCTGCGAGTAATAGCCGAGCTTGCGCTTGTCGGTCACCACTCGTGAGTCGCTGCTGTCGTCATTGCCAAACACGTTCAACTCGATACCTCTGCCGTCTGTCGTCTTCTCCGCATGTGGAGAGCATGAATAAGACATGGCAACAAGCGGCACACATAACGCCACTGCCGCAAAATTAGACTTCTTCATAACATTCATTGTTTTTGTCTCCTTGTTTATTACTGTATATATTGCCGTTACACCGCAGCGTGTCACCACACCGTCCCGATGTCTACATGTGTTTGACGCAGACACGGGGCGTTTAGTTGCATACTTGCGCAAAAAAAACAGAGGATGAAGACGGCAACACATTTTCACGAGTGACACTATGCTTTCGTAAAGTGCCGTTTCCGCATTGCCAAGTGCCGCTTTTTGACGCAAAAGTGGCACTTGGCGACATCAAAAGTGCCGTTTCTCAATGCGGCAACGTGTTCTTTGGTCTATGAGTCAATGCGAGCCACGTGTATAGAGAGACTCTACATAGGCGAGAATGGCTGAAAAGTCAAAAAAAAGAGTGAGCGCAAGGACAGAAAAAGTTGGTCAATACAATCATTTTACTTATCTTTGCAGAAGTTAGGCGGCGGCTCGGCAATCAAAGCAAGCTTTATTGCACTCGCCTTGCACTAACTTTGCAGAAGTTAGGCGGCGGCTCGGCAATTAAAGCAAGCTTTATTGCGCTCGCCTTGCACAACCCTTGCACATCTTTTTGACCTATTACGACAAGACATGAACACAGACATTCTATCAAATACGCAACTTGACGCATTAAAAAGTCTCATACAGGAGTCTGCCAACATCATAGTGTGCTGCCACAAGTCGCCCGACGGCGATGCCTTAGGCTCGTCTCTCGCCTGGGCAGAGTATCTGCGCACGCTGGGCAAGGAGGCCAACGTGATAGTGCCAGACGCATATCCTGACTTCCTGCAATGGCTGCCCAACTCCGAGCGCATCATACGCTATGACAAACATGCCGACACCAAGGCCGCCGAACTGTTCAAGAACGCCGACACGGTATTCTGCCTTGACTTCAACGAGCCGGGACGCACCTACGAAATGCAAGACACGCTCATGCAGTCGGCGGCGCGCAAGGTGATGATTGACCACCACCTCAATCCTGCAATGGACACGGCACTCACCGTGTCACACCCCGAGATGTCAAGCACGTCCGAACTCATATTCCGCATCATACGCCAGCTGGGAGGATTTGAGGAGATGTCACGGCATTGCGCCACTTGCATCTACTGCGGCATGATGACCGACACGGGCGGCTTCACCTACAACTCCAACAACCCCGAGATATTCCACATCATAAGCATGCTTCTCACCAAGGGCATCGACAAAGACAAGATTTACCGCAACGTCTTCAACAACTACAGCGTGTGGGCGATAAGGCTCAGAGGCTATATCATGAGCCAAAAGCTCAAGACATTCGCCGACATCAACGCCTGCTACTTCACCATCACACGCAGAGACATGAGAGACTTTCACTTCATAAAGGGCGACGCTGAGGGTCTGGTGAACGAACCGCTGAAGATAAAGGGCATGAAGCTGTCAATATCCCTGCGCGAAGACGACAGACACAACAACCTGATATGGGTGAGCCTGCGCTCTGTTGACGACTTCCCGTGCAACAAGGTGGCGGCAGAGTTTTTCAACGGCGGCGGACACCTCAACGCAAGCGGCGGCAGGCTGTTCTGCACGCTCGCCGAGGCGGAGAACACGGTGAGACGCGCCATAGCGCATTATCAGGACTTGTTGAAGAAAACTTAAATTATCACAAGGCCAAAGCCTGTTTACACATTAATTTACTATCTTTGCACCTGCGTCATGCGCCACGACACACCCGCAAAGGACGGGACGCACGACAGCACCACATTATTTAATATATTACACAACAAGCAGAAAATGAAAAGACTGAACCTTCTTGCCTTCCTCATGACGGCCGTATTGGCCCTTATGTCATGCAGCGACACGGAGACCTACGCCGAGCGAAAGGAAAAAGAGCGCAACGCCATCAACCGATATATCACCAACCAGAAGATAAAGGTGATAAGCGAGTCACAGTTTAAGGAACAAGGCAACACCACAAAGGTCGCAGACAACGAGTTTGTGCTGTTTGACAATACGGGCGTGTACATGCAGATCATCAGGGAAGGCTGCGGAGAGAAGATAGAAGACGACGGACAGTCGGTGACGGTGCTGTGCCGCTTCAACGAATACAATATCAGCGAGTCGGACACCACCCTACAGCTCACCAACATCTCCAGATACACATGGCAGGTGGAGAAAATGACCGTAAAGAACACGTCAGGCACATTCGAAGGCTCATTCGTGAGCGGCGAAAGCCTCATGGAGTCAATGTACAGCACCACGGCGGTGCCTGACGGATGGCTCGTGCCGCTGAGATACATCAAGGTGGGACGACCTGCAAACGCCGACGAGGAGGTGGCAAAGGTGAAACTGATCGTGCCACACTCACAAGGACAGAGCAACGCGGCGCAGAGCGTCTATCCCTGCGTCTATGAACTGACCTACCAAAGAGGACTATAACACACATAACATACCAAACAACTATGACACTCATCAAGTCTATCTCAGGCATCCGCGGCACCATAGGCGGGCCAACGGGTGACACACTCAACCCTCTTGACATAGTGAAGTTTACCACTGCCTATGCCACATTCATGAAACGCAACGCCAAGACCGAGGGACGCGCCAAGGTGGTCGTGGGACGCGACGCGCGCATCTCGGGAGACATGGTGCGCAACGTGGTGTGCGGCACTCTCATGGGAATGGGCATTGACGTTATAGACATAGGACTCGCCACCACACCCACCACGGAGCTTGCCGTGAAGTGGACAGGCGCACTCGGCGGCATCATCATCACCGCAAGCCACAACCCGAGGCAGTGGAACGCCCTGAAACTGCTCAACGGCGAGGGCGAATTTCTCACCAAGGACGACGGCAACGAGGTGTTAGAAATAGCCGAAAAGGAGGATTTCGAATATGCCGACGTGGACAACATCGGACAATACGTCAGTGACGACACCTTTGACCGAAAGCACATCAACAGCGTGCTTGGCCTCAAGCTCGCCGATGTGGACGCCATAAAAAAAGCAGGCTTCAAGGTGTGCGTGGATGCCATCAACAGCGTGGGCGCAGTGATACTGCCAGGACTGCTCGAGGCTCTCGGCGTGGAATATACCATACTGAACAAGCTGCCCAACGGCGACTTTGCCCATAACCCGGAGCCGCTTGAGAAAAACTTGCAGGACATCATGAACGAGATGAAGAGCGGCAAGTATGACCTGGGCATAGTCGTGGACCCCGACGTAGACCGTCTGGCGTTCATCTGTGAGGACGGCAGCATGTTTGGAGAGGAATATACTCTCGTGAGCGTGGCCGACTATGTGCTGTCACACACACCCGGCAACACCGTGAGCAACCTCAGCTCCACACGCGCGCTCAGAGACGTGACCGTAAAGCACGGCGGCTCTTACACGGCATCGGCAGTGGGAGAGGTGAACGTGACCACAAAGATGAAGGAGACTGGCGCAATAATAGGCGGCGAGGGCAACGGCGGCGTGATATATCCCGAGTCGCACTATGGCAGAGACGCACTCGTGGGCATAGCACTGTTCCTTTCATCACTCGCACACAAAGGATGCAAGGCAAGCGAGCTGCGCGCGTCGTTCCCCGAATACTGCATAGCCAAGAACCGTATAGACCTGACTCCATCGACAGACATCGACGCCATACTCGACAAGGTGAAGGAGATGTTCAAGGAAGAGACCATCACCGACATTGACGGCGTGAAGATAGACTTCCCCGACAAGTGGGTGCATCTGCGCAAGTCAAACACCGAGCCTATCATCCGCGTATATAGCGAGGCCGCCACAATGGAAGAGGCCGACGCTCTTGGCAAAAAGCTGATGGAGGTGGTCTATAACATGCAATAACACTGCCTTTACCGCAAGTGCGCCACCGCATTTGCGCAAGGCTCAAGACCGCCCCACAATAAAGACAAGCCCGCTTGTGTTGTATTTCTCCCGCCCGACAACGTATCTACACAATACGTGATGTGCCTCAGAAATGCAAGACAAGCGGGCTTTTTGGCTTTTCACACACTATAAGTGTAGTGTCAACACCAATAACACTTGTCATGAAACGACCTGACGACACTCTCATGCCACGGGAGGGTCTTTGCAGCTGGCGAAGAACGGCTCTTTGGCTAACGATGGGCGGCTCTTTGGCAAGCATAAAGAGGCACTTGGCAGACAGCAAAACGCCACTTGGCAGACGAAAAGCGGCTCTTTGGCAAGCATAAAAAGGCACTTGGCAGACAGCAAAACGCCACATCAACAACCGAAGGGCATGAAGTGCCGTTCATGTGCCACGCCTTTTGTCATGACAAAGCCGCGGCAATGCCTTTCACAAGCCACAAACAAGCCTTGTGCAGAACATAAAGAAACGTGTCGCAAATGACCTGCGGATGGGGTCACGTGCGACACGCTTTTTATAGTATCCAAAAAATCAGATGACAGGACGGCCTTGCCGCTGACAGAGCCGCCCGTTACAAACGTCATGCGTCCTTACTTGCAGTGTCTGTCATCACTTCTTCAGCTCCTCAGGAATGACTGGCATGGCACCGTTTTGGGTGCAGACATAGGCACTCACGCCAACGCCGATGCGATGAGCCTCCGGGACAGTCTTGCCAGAAAGTATTGATGCGACAAACGAGCCAGTGAACGAGTCGCCTGCGCCCACGGTGTCTGCCACCTCCACCTTTGGTGTCTCAAGATAGGACATGGCTCCCTTAGAGAACACATAGCTGCCGTTTACGCCACACGTGAGGATGAGCATGTCGAGATTGTACTTGCCGAGAATGAGCCAGCACTTGTTTTCGATGTCAAGCCCGGGATAGCCAAACATGCGGCCTAAAACAACCAGCTCCTCATCATTAATCTTAAGGACATTGCTTCGCCTGAGCGATTCCTGAATGACCTCCTTGCAATAGAAGTTCTGGCGCAGGTTGATGTCAAAGATGCGCATACAGTCATGCGGTGTAGCGTCGAGAAAACGGTAGATTGTAGAGCGCGACACCTCGCTTCGCTGTGCAAGCGAGCCAAAGCACACTGCCTGACACTGCTTTGCCAATGCCTCAATCTCAGGAGTAAACGGTATGTTGTCCCATGCCGAGCCCTCCTTAATGTCATAAGTAGCTACGCCATCCTCATCCAATGTCACCTGCACCTTGCCAGTAGGATAGTCCACACGCGGCATTACCACGCTAAGACCATTTGACTTCAGTGCCTCAAGTGTCTCATCGCCCAGAGCGTCATTGCCCACGGCACTGACGGCATAGGAATTGTAACCAAACTGCGATGCGTGATAGGCGAAATTGGCAGG
>CAMGFM010000062.1 GCA_946055365.1 uncultured Prevotella sp.
GGTGGCGTTTGCCGTTTTTGTCGGAGGCGTCTGTGCTTGTGTGGTTGTAGTCGTTGACATATTCCTGTCTGGAATAGTTGACCGAGCTTTCGGAGCATGACGACCTTGTGCCGTCATAGTCCACTCCCAGTCCGCCGCCACAGTCCACATAGTTTATCTTATAGCCCATTTTGTGGAGCTGTATGTAGAAGTTGGCTGCCTCGCGCAGGGCTGTCTGTATGCGTCTTATCTTTGTTATCTGCGAGCCGATGTGGAAGTGTATGAGCTTGAGGCAGTCGTGCATGCCTTTCTCGTCGAGCGTCCTGAGAGCCTGCAAGAGTTCGGCAGACGTGAGTCCAAACTTGCTGGCGTCGCCTCCGCTCTCCTCCCACTTGCCCGAGCCGCTTGAGGCGAGCTTTATCCTCACCCCGAGGTTGGGCTTCACGCCGAGTTTCTTGGCTGCGGAGGCTATGAGGTTGAGCTCGTTCATCTTTTCTATGACTATGAAGATGCGCTTGCCCATCTTCTGTGCGAGCAGGGCCAGCTCTATGTAGCTTTGATCCTTGTAGCCGTTGCATACTATGATGGAGTCGCTCTGGCACTGCACGGCTATCACGGCGTGCAGTTCGGGCTTGGAGCCGCACTCGAGGCCGAGGTTGAACTTTCTTCCGTGTGAGATCATCTCCTCCACCACGGGCTGCATCTGGTTTACCTTGATGGGATAGACCACAAAGTTCTCTCCCGTGTAGTTATATTCTGCCGCCGCTTTCTCAAAACAGCTTGCGGTTTTCTCTATACGGTTGTCGAGAATGTCGGGAAAGCGCAGCAATACCGGCGGTGTGACGTCGCGCAGTTGCAGTTCGTCCATCACTTCACGCAAGTCTATCTCTGTCTCGTTCTTGCATGGCCTTACGAAAACGTTGCCATTGTCGTTGATACCGAAGTATGACGTGCCCCATCCGTTGATGTTGTAGAGTTCGCGTGAGTCCTCAATAGTCCATTTTTTCATTTACGTAAGATGAATGTTTCGGGTGTGATTGTTCTTATCAGTTGTTTGTCGGGTATATATCGTTATATATATAATAATGTGTGATGCTTTTATGTGCGGGGCAGGCATTTTTATATGCCGAGCTGGCATTATTATATGCCGAGCATTTCCCTCAGCGTGTTTACGGTGAGCTTTATCTTTGAGCGGTTGTCCAGCAGGTTCACGTCGAGAGTGTGACGGGCCATGCTATAGTAACGCTCTCGCTCCTTTAGCTGCGTGCTTATGAATGTCTTTACCTCCTCCGGGGTCTTGTTGAGCAGCAGCGGCCTTACGGTGCGTCCCATTTTCAGGTGTTCGTGCAGCACCTCGGGCGATGCCTTGAGATAGACGGTGTGGCCCTGAGCGTTCATATAGCTCATGTTGTCGAAGAAACAAGGCGTGCCTCCGCCGCACGACACGATGACGTTTTCAAACTCTGCCACCTCGTGCAGCATGTTTCGCTCTATGCGTCTGAACCCTTCCTCTCCCTGAGTGTCAAAGATAGCTTTCACGGTCTTGTGCATGCGGCTCTCTATATACCAGTCGAGGTCGTAGAAAGGCAGCCCCAGAGAGTCTGAGAGTGCCTTTCCGAGAGTGGTCTTGCCCGCCCCCATATATCCGAGGAGTATGATTCTTGTCATTTCTTCTTTCTTGCCGTCGTTTTCTTGGCGGCAGGCTGGTTGTTGATGATTTCCATACACTCGTCATACGTCAGTTGGGCTGCGTCGGCGTGCCTGTCGCGCGGTATGCGGTAGTTCTTTCCGTCATAGGCGATGTACGGGCCGTAGCGTCCGTTGAGTATTTCGAGCTTGGAGTCAGCCTCAAAGGTCTTGATGTGGCGTTGCTCCTCAGCCTTGCGCTTCTCGAGTATGAGTGTGGTGGCTGTGGCGAGGTCTACGGTCATCGGATCATATTCCTTGGGCAGCGACACATATTTCTTGTTGTGGGCTATGTATGGCCCGAAGCGTCCGCTGCCTATCACCACCTCGCTTCCCTCAAACTCGCCGAGGCTGTGTGGCAACTTGAATAGCTCGAGAGCCTCCTCGAGAGTTATTGTCTCCATGCTCTTGTCTGACGGTATCTGTGCGAAAAGCGGCTTCTCCTCGCTGTCGGCCGTGCCTATCTGCACCACGGGTCCGAAGCGGCCTATCTTGACATACACCGGGCGCGCTGTCTTAGGGTCTTCGCCGAGCAGTCTTTCGCCCGCCTTATGCTCAGAGCGGTCTTTCAGCACCTTGTCGACGGTCGGCTCAAACTCGTTGTAGAACTTGGCCATCATGGCAGTCCACTCCTTGTTGCCTGCGGCTATCTGGTCGAACTCATGCTCCACGTTTGCGGTGAAGTTATAGTCCATTATGGTGGGAAAATTCTTGAGCAGGAAGTCGTTTACCACAATGCCTATGTCCGTGGGCAGCAGTTTGCCTTTCTCATTGCCGGCTGTCTCGGTCTTGCGTGTCTGCGTTATTTTTATGCCTTTCAGCGTGTCCACCACATACTGTCTCTCCTCGCCGGCCTTGTTGCCCTTTACCACATATTCCCTTTGCTGTATGGTTGATATAGTGGTCGCGAAGGTGGATGGTCTGCCTATGCCCAGCTCCTCGAGCTTGTGTACGAGGCTCGCCTCTGTGTATCTGGCGGGTCCCTGAGTGTATCTTTCGGTGGATGTTATCTCTCTGCGCGTGAGTGTGTCGCCCTCTTCCATTTGTGGCAGCGAGTGTGTCACGTTGTCGTGTTCGCTGCTGTCGTCGTCATCGGTCGATTCTCTGTAGGCTTTGAGGAATCCGTCAAACTTTATCACCTCTCCGTTGGCCACGAACCTCTCTTGCGTGTTGCTCGGGGCTATGACTACGGTGGTCTTCTCCAGCTGTGCGTCTGCCATCTGACACGCTGCCGTGCGTTTCCATATCAAATCATAGAGCCGTTTCTCCTGTGCCGTTCCCTCGATGGCGGTGTTGCTCATGTAGGTGGGCCTTATGGCCTCGTGGGCTTCCTGCGCTCCTTTTGAGTGAGTGTGATATTTTCTCGGGTGGCAGTACTGTTCGCCGTAGAGATTGGCTATCTCTGTCTTTGAGGCGTTGATGCAGAGGCTCGAGAGGTTCATGCTGTCGGTACGCATGTAGGTTATGAGTCCGTTCTCATAGAGCTTCTGCGCCACCATCATGGTCTTCTGCACCGTGAAGCCGAGCTTTCGTGCTGCCTCCTGTTGCAGGGAGGAAGTGGTGAAAGGTGCGGCAGGCGAGCGTGTGACGGGTTTTTTGCTCACCGACTCCACCGTGAACGTGGCGTCCTTGCACCTTTCGAGAAACTTGATGGCCTCCTCGTGGCTGTCAAACCGCCTGTCAAGCTCGGCTCTCACCTCTGATGCGGAGCCGTCGGGGTTGGTGACGGCGAAGATGCCGTTTATGCGGTAGTAGGCCTCGCTCTGGAAGCGGTGGATGTCCCTTTCCCTTTCCACTATGAGTCTCACTGCCACGCTCTGCACGCGTCCTGCCGAGAGGGCGGGCTTCACCTTGCGCCAGAGCAGTGGCGAGAGCTTGAAGCCAACTATGCGGTCAAGCACGCGTCGTGCCTGCTGTGCGTTCACGAGGTTCATGTTGATGTGCCGCGGGTGTTCGATGGCGGCGAGTATGGCAGGCTTGGTTATTTCATGGAACACTATTCGGTTGGTAGACTCCTCGTCCAGCCCCAGCACCTCGCACAGATGCCAGGAGATGGCTTCACCTTCGCGGTCTTCATCGGATGCGAGCCACACCTTGCTGGCTTTCTTCGCGCTCTCCTTGAGCTTTTTCACCAGTTCTGTCTTGTCCTGCGGCACGGCATACGAGGGCATAAGAGTGTCTTTGTCTATGCTGAGTTCCTTTTTTTTCAGGTCTCTGATATGTCCGTATGACGACATCACCTTGAAGTCAGGCCCGAGAAATTTCTCTATGGTCTTTGCTTTGGCGGGGCTTTCTACGATTACTAAGTTGTTTTGCATATATCTTGCTTAACGTACTTTAAATTTTGCGCAAAAGTAAGCATATTATTTTATATACATTATTATATGCTCAAATTTTATGTTTTATTAAATACCGTCTCTGCCCTGCACAAAGAGGAGTGTGATTGTGTGCCTTTGCGAAAGTGTCGAGCCGTGCCGCTGATATTGGCAAGCCTTGACGGGCAGGCACGTTAGGGCAGTGACTTTCATGGAGTGGCACTTTGTGACGGCCAAGTGGCTCTTTGCCTGTGCCAAAGTGGCTCTTTCATCATGCTAAAGTGGCACTTTCGTAATGAGGACGTGTTTCTTTCTGTTATGACAAAACACATCGTTTATAATGACAAAATAGCAGGTTATTGTCGTGAAAAAATGCCGTTTCAATAGATTTCAAGCACCTCCACCTCTGTTATCTGCTGTGAAGAGAAGCGGCTGTCGCCCTTTATCTCTATCTTTCTGCCATAGAAAGGAGTGAAGCGCAGGTAGGCCTGCTCGTCCAACTGTCCGTTGCAGAAGTAGTGCAGCGGCCCTATGTCTATGCGCTCGCCCTTGCGCGCTCCGCGTATGGTCACCCTCACGAGTCCGTAGAAGCCCGGCGAGAAGTCGCACACCACACTTTTGTCCGAGCGGCTGACATGCTTGCAGCTCCTTGCCGCCCATATTCTTGCGCCGCAACTGTCGGGCTGCAATGGGCGAGCTTGTGTCTGTGTGGCGTGTGTCTGCATCCGTGGCGTGTGCGCCGCCGTTGGGTAGAGGCTCAGGGGGCGTGCGCATTGTGGCTCTGCGGCAGATGCCGGCAGCCAGAGGGCGAGGCAGAGGTCGCCGTGGCTCCATCCATAAGTGCCGAGCCGTGCGTCCATGACCTCGCCGCCGCATACAGACATCCTCGAGTTGGCCTTGCGGCACAGCCATCCGTCGCTTTCCGCATGGGCGAAGCGTTTGCCCTGGCGCGTGATGCCATAGTAGGTCACCGCCAGCTGCTGCCGTGAGCTGTCGAGAGGGGCGTACAGCACCGCCACGGTGTTGCTGTCCTTGCGCAGGAAGCGTGCTATGTCAAAGTCCATGACGGCGGTGGCGGATTCGTGCGTGCGTTGCGGCATGTAACACGCCGTGGAGACGTTGCGCCCGTTGACATAGAGCATGAAGAGTCCCGTGGTGGCTATGCTGACAAAGGCTTTTGAGGGCTTGTCAGATGCTACGAATGTCTTTCTGAACCACACCATTGACATGTCGTCTGGCTCGGGATGCGACATCCATTGGCGGCAGAAGAGATGGGCGCGGCTCGTGCTGCCGTTGCCGTCGGGGCTGTTGGCCGCTGCCGTCATGACGATGGCCATCAGCAGGTATAGTGCAAGGAGTCTTTTCACTGTGTTATGGGGTTGCGGCAGAGACATGTTGTTATTGTCTCTTATGGTGTCTTGTCTGGTGTTTTCATGAAAAAAATGGTCCGCAGGCCTTGTCTTTCCGGCGTGCGGACCATTGTGTAATATGCTGGCGGCAGCGTTTTCGCATGTGTGAATTGTGCGCTTCCGCTCGTCTGTGCGGCCGTGTCTCCACGCATGTGGGCTGCTGTTCCACGCTTTTGTGTGGCGTGTCATGCCGTGAGTGGCGACATGCCGTCGTGGGTCTTATGCGTCGATGTTGGCATAGGTGGCGTGTTCCTCGATGAACTGTCGTCTCGGCTCCACGTCGTCGCCCATCAGCATGGAGAATATCTCGTCTGCCTCGGCGGCATTCTCTATCGTCACCTGCTTGAGCAGTCGTGTCTTGGGGTCCATGGTGGTCTCCCACAGCTGCTCGGGGTTCATCTCGCCGAGACCTTTATAGCGTTGGGTGTGTATGTACTTGCTGTTTTCCTCGCCGTTGGCATACTTGTCAAAGAAAGCCTGCCTCTGCTGCTCGGTGTAGCAATACTCCTTGACGTTGTTCTTGTAGGTGCAGAGATAGAGCGGCGGGTTTGCTATGTAGAGATGTCCCTCCTGTATCACCTTGGGCATGAAACGGTAAAAGAGAGTCATGATGAGCGTGTCGATGTGAGAGCCGTCCACGTCGGCATCGGTCATGATTATGATCTTGTCATAGCGCAGTTTGTCGATGTTTGCCTCCTTGTCGGCCTCGCCGTCCACGCCAAAGCGCACGCCGATGCTCTGTATGATGTTCATCACCGACTCGCTCTCAAAGACCTTGTGCCACATCACCTTCTCCACGTTGAGTATCTTGCCTCTCAGCGGCAGTATCGCCTGGGTGTATCTGTCGCGTCCCTGCTTGGCGGAGCCGCCTGCGGAGTCGCCCTCCACGAGGAATATCTCGCATGACTTGGGGTCTCGGTTGGAGCAGTCGGCGAGTTTGCCTGGCAGTCCGCCGCCTGTCATGGGGTTTTTCCTCTGCACGCTTTCCCTCGCCTTGCGTGCGGCGATGCGTGCGGTGGCCGCGAGTATCACCTTCTCGCATATCATCTTTGCTTCCTTGGGGTTTTCCTCGAGATAGATGGCGAGAGCCTCGCCCACGGCCTGCTGCACCGCTCCCGTCACTTCGCTGTTGCCGAGCTTGGTCTTGGTCTGTCCCTCAAATTGTGGCTCTGGCACCTTTATGGAGATGACCGCCGTGAGTCCCTCCCTGAAGTCTTCGCCCGCAATCTCTATCTTTGCCTTCTCTATCTGCTTGCTTATGGCAGGCTCAGAGTCGGCATAGGCCTTGAGGGTGCGCGTGAGAGCCATGCGGAAACCCGTGAGATGCGTGCCGCCCTCGATGGTATTGATGTTGTTGACATAGGAGTGGATGTTCTCCGAGTAGTCGGTGTTGTACATCACTGCCACCTCTATGGGTATGCCCTGCTTCTCTGTCTTGAGATAAATGACGTCGTCGAAGAGGTGTGTGCGGTGTCTGTCCACATAACGCACAAACTCCTTGAGTCCGTCCTTGGCATGAAACACCTCCTCGCGTGTCTTGCCCTCCTCGTCGGGGCGCATGTCGCGCAGGGTTATCTTGATGCCGGCGTTGAGAAACGCCAGCTCGCGCATGCGGCGTGCCACGATGTCCCACTGATAGTGTGTGGTGGTGAACACCGTGGGGTCGGGCCAGAACTGCTGGCGTGTGCCTCGCAGTGTCGTCTCGCCCACCACCTTTACGGCATAGAGCGGCTTGCCCTTCTCATATTCCTGCTGATAGATCTTGCCGTCGCGGAACACCTGTGACTTCATGCGCATGGAGAGAGCGTTTACGCAGCTCACGCCCACGCCGTGGAGGCCTCCGCTCACCTTGTAGGAGCCTTTGTCAAACTTGCCGCCGGCGTGCAGCACGGTCATCACCACTTCGAGGGCCGACTTGTTGAGCTTCTTGTGCATGTCTACTGGTATGCCGCGTCCGTTGTCCTGCACTGTGATGGACTCGTCCTCGTTGATTGTCACCTCTATCTCCGTGCAGTAGCCTGCCATGGCCTCGTCTATGGAGTTGTCGACGGTCTCGTTGACAAGATGGTGCAGACCCTTCTCGCTGATGTCTC
>CAMGFM010000063.1 GCA_946055365.1 uncultured Prevotella sp.
GCCCTGAGCTATTATTTCCTCCTTTGAGATGTTCATGTCGTGGCCTTCGTCGGCTTTGGTGGTGGGAGTTATGATGGGCTGTGGGAATTTCTCGTTTTCTCTCATGCCTTCGGGCAGCCTTACGCCGCATATCTCTCTGCATCCCTCCTTATAGGCGCGCCATGCCGAGCCAGTAAGGATTGAACGGATAATCATTTCCACCCTGAAGCCCTCGCATTTCAGGCCCACTGTTACTGCCGGGTCGGGTGTGGCCAGCTTCCAGTTGGGGCAGATGTCGCTTGTTGCATCAAGAAATTTGGCTGCTATCTGGTTTAACACCTGTCCTTTGAAGGGTATGCCCTTTGGCAGGACCACGTCAAAAGCCGAAATCCTGTCTGTTGCCACCATCACGAGTACGTCGTCGTTGATGTCATACACATCGCGCACCTTGCCGTGGTAAACGCTTTTCTGTCCTTCGAAATGAAAATCAGTTTGTGTAAGTGCTTTCATAATTTCTTTTGTATTTTTTGTAGTTGCGTGTATATGCGTGAATTTTTCCTTGTTTACAGGCCTTAGAGCCTGTGACGTGGTCGCCGAGCCTTTATTGTTCAGGCTGACGATGTCATTGTGACGGTGCTGAACGTTGGCATGTTGTCGATGCCTTTGCCCGTTACGTGGCCATTTACATGTTTTTCTCCCCGCCTGCGTCCTTGCCGTGTCCAGCGTCCTTGCCCTTGTCGTGTGCCTCATAGGCGTTTACGATGCGTGTCACGAGCTTGTGTCTCACAATATCCTTGTGTCCGAGCTGCACAAAGCCAATGCCTTCCACGTCCTTTAGTATCTCCAGGGCCTCCGCCAGTCCGCTTTTCTGTCCTTTGGGCAGGTCTATCTGTGTCATGTCGCCAGTGATGATCATTTTAGTGTTCCATCCCATGCGCGTCAGAAACATCCTTATCTGTGCAGGAGTGGTGTTTTGTGCCTCGTCGAGTATCACCACAGCGTCACTCAGCGTGCGTCCTCTCATGAAGGCGAGCGGTGCTATCTGTATGATGTTCTTCTCCATCATGTCCTGTAGCTTTACTGCCGGCAGCATGTCCTCGAGCGCGTCGTAGAGCGGTTGCAGATAAGGGTCGATCTTCTCTTTCATGTCGCCGGGCAGAAATCCCAGCTTCTCGCCTGCCTCCACGGCCGGTCTGGAGAGTATCACCTTTCTCACGGTTTTCTCCTTCAGTGCCCTTACGGCGAGTGCTATGCTGAGATAAGTCTTTCCAGTGCCTGCCGGGCCCGTTGCAAAGAGCATGTCGTTTTTCTCATAAGCGTCTACGAGAGCCTGTTGCCTTTCGCTTTTGCACTTGATGGGCTTGCCCGAGATGTTGTAGACTATCACTCCTTTCACGCTGTCGGCGTTTGTCTGCCTGCCCTTGATGATGTCAAGCATGTCTTCTTCAGACATGTTGTTGTATTTCAGCAGGTGCCGTCTCATCTTTTCTATGTTGCAGGCGAAGTTTTCAAGCTCTTCCTCGTCGCCCAAGGCCCTTATCACGTTGTCCCTTGCGGCTATCCTCAGCTTTGGAAACAGCGACTTCAGCATTTGCAGGTGTCCGTTTCCCACGCCATAGAACACTACGGGGTCTATATCATCTAATATTATATGCTTTTCTGTCACAATGTCGTGTGTGTGTCGTTTTCAGTGCAAAGGTAGTAAAATTCTGTAAATGAGCAAAAATAAACCACTTTATTTTGTATTGTGTCCAAATAGCCTTAACTTTGCAACATGAAAATCACAAAAAAGAGATATTTGCAGTCGTTTGGCCTGACGGTGGTGCTGCTTGCCATAATGCGAGCCGTCTTTCCCGAGGTGGCAGATGACTGCCATGACGCTATGCGCGGCAGTGAGGTGATTGTGGCGCAGGGTCAGGACGGCGAAAAGGCTGCCGCAGGTGACAGTGTGAGGGCTGTAGATGAGGTCGATGTGAGGGATGAGGGGCAGAAAGGCTCCGGTGGCGGCTCTGAGAGTGGCGACAAGACCACGCAGGAGGCCCGTGTCAACATGCCCGCGGATGCCGATGCGCTTGTGTCACCGCTGCCTGCCGGCACCAGCTCGCGCTTTTTCAATCCCGATGGCACGCTTGTCAAGAGCCGCATATATAGTGTGCCGCATTTTGGCAACGCCTTTCCTGACCAGAATGACGTGCAGATGGAGGCAGCCAAGAGGCATGGGGTAAAGGCGGTGCAGGATCGTGCCGATGCAGAGCGACGCAAGTCAGAGCTTGTGTATGTGGGCTACAGTCCCTTTTATCACGTTGACAAGCTGAAAAGCTCCATTCCCTATCTCGTGCCGCGCGCCGCGGAGCTGCTGCAAGACATAGGGCGCAACTATTTCGACAGTCTTCAAGTCAAGCAGATACCCTTGCACAAGATTATAGTGACCTCAGTGTTGCGCAGCAAGGAGGACATTGTGCGCCTGAGAAGGCACAACGGCAACGCCACCGAAAACTCCTGCCACCTCTACGGCACTACTTTCGACGTGTGCTACAACCGCTATGTCACCGTGGAAGACCCTGACGGGCCTAAACGCCGCGCCGTGCGCAACGACACGCTCAAATGGGTGCTGTCTGAGGTGCTTGACGACTTGCGGCAGAGCGGTCGCTGTCTCGTGAAGTATGAGGTCAAGCAGGGATGCTTTCACATTACCGTCAAGTGACGCGGCGCATTGTGACGTCTTGCGTTGGCATGAATAATCCACATTTTTATATATTTTTTGATGAGACGCGACACGTGTCAGCCAAAGAGCCGTTTTGCAACACGCAAGGCGGCTCTTTGGCTGTTTTAAAGAGCCTCTTTTGCCATCTTAAAGAGCCTCTTTTGCTGTCATGAACAGCCACTTTGAACATTGCAAAGAGCCTCTTTGTGTCAGGTGTCTGCCTACTGTGAATTTGACTGACCTTTTTTTAGTGTGTCGCAAACGGACATTCCTGCAATGCAAGTCGGCTCTTGGGGCATGTGGAGGCGCGTGCAGGCCTTGCGATAAGTGTGCAGGCCTTGCGATAAGCGTGCAGGTCTGAAAGATAAGCGTGCAGGTCTGAAAGATAAGCGTGCAGGTCTGAAAGATAAGTGTCTTTCCATAAGAGTGGTGTCGCCTTGCAGGCTCAGGCATTGTGGTTTGCATGCGTGTATGGCAGCACGTGAGGTGGCATGGTGCGTGTCAAAAGTAAAAAAAATAAAAAAAAACGACCGCCCTCATTTTACTTTTTGCCATGACCTCGGTCATTACATATAGACGGCAACGTCAAGAAACAAAGTAACAACTACAGAAAGCGATATGACAACATGTGACACTGAAATATTGGCGGCCATGGACTCTGACCGTGAGCGTGGCTTCCGTCTGCTGGTGAGCCGCTATGGTGAGCCGCTGTATTGGCATGTTCGCCGTCTTGTGGTGTTGCACGACGATGCCCAGGATGCCACTCAGGAGACTTTCGTGCGCGTCTACAGGTCGTATGACAGCTTTCGCGGTGACAGCTCGCTTGCCGTATGGCTATATCGCATAGCCACCAACGAGGCGTTGAGAATATTGAAGAGGCGGCGTGAAGGCGTGTTTTCGCTTGACGATCCCGGCTTGGGGCTGGAGTCGGTAAGGGCAGACGAATACATTGACTACAGCGACATCGAGGCGGTGAGGCTACAGGAGGCCATCCTGCGCCTGCCTGCCAAGCAGCAGATAGCGTTTAACATGAGGTATTATGACGACATGAGCTATGCGGACATCGCCGCTGTCACCGGGGCTACGGTGGTGAGCGTGAAGTCCAACTATCACATTGCAAAGGAAAAGATACTCAAGTATTTCAGCCGTGCGGACATGCCGGGGCTAAGGTGAAAAAATAACGGAGTCAACTTACACAGTGAAAAATAAAGGAAGGTACTATGTCAGATACATTTGATTTTAACAGAATAGGCAAGCGTATGCCCTACACCGTTCCCGAGGGCTTTTTTGAGGAGATGGAGCGCAACGTCATGTTAAGGGCAGGCATCTTGGCAGACACGGCAGACTCTGTGGCTGCGCCCAAGGGTCGCCGCCGTCTGCGCATGGTGGCAATGGCTGCGCTGACGGCAGCTGCGGCTGGGCTATTGCTGCTGATGGTGCTTAGGACAACGGCACCGAGGCAGCAGGAAACGACGATGTCGCAGATAGAAGACACGTTTGCCAATCTCAGCAACGAGGATCAGGAGTTTCTGCTCGACATGTATCACGACTATGTGTATGAGGGTTATGACTACACCGAGGCCTATTGTGAGGACGAGGAGTGACAGATAGCCCACTCTGTATGACCCTCTTCCGTGGCTTGATAGCTGTCGCATGGCAGCGTGTCGTGTGTTGTGAGAATGGATAAAGCCCTCTGCCGTGGCTTGATGGCTGTCGCGTGGCAGCGTGCCGTGCGTAGAGAGAAAATGGATAACGTAAATGTAAAACAGTCAATAACTTTAAAAACAGAAAAAAACTATGAAAATCATCAAGACAATGATGCTGGTGATGGTGATGCTGTCATCGGTATTGTGTGCGCAGGCGCAGGCACAGAATGTGCAGGCGCAGGAGCAGAAGGAGAGACAGCGTCTCACGCGCGAGCAGCTGGCAGAGAAGCAGGCACATAAGATAGCCTATGAGATGGCATTTGACGATGCCACGACCAAAAAGTTTGTTGAGGCTTTCTGCCAATATCAAAAGGAGATGTGGACAATATGCCCCAAGCCCGAGCCAAAATGCCGCCAGCGACAGATGAGTGACAGCGAGACTGAGGAGGAAATGAAGCAGCACTTTGAACGCAGCCAGAAAATGCTCGACTTGCGCAAGAAATACCATGCCATATACAGCAAGTTCCTCACGCCAAAGCAGGTCAGCAGGGTGTATGAGCTTGAGCGTGAGATGATGAAGAGGTTTTTTGAGCGTCATGAAAAGCATGGCAAGGGCCATGGCTCCAAGGCAAAGGGACGCAAGGGCGGCCGTCAGCAAGGTGCGGGAGAGGAGCTTCCGCCAATGCCGTGACACACGTGTCGCACATGAAATGTCATGACACGGCAGGCTGGGGGAGAATTAGAATCTGTAGAACATTTGTTTGGAAAATAAAAAACAGTTTTGTTTAAGGTTGGCTTAATTCGCCTTGACAGATTTTGGAGTCGTTCTCGAGGATAAATTGCATGTTGAGGAGGGAGCGTAGCAGGCTGCGTGACTGATGAGACTAAGGATTTATATCGGAGAAGAAGCCAAAAGAAGTACAAGACGTCAACTCGGAATTAATGGCTTTCTGGCGTTGGGAAAATTAATATGACCTCGCTTTAGACAACAGCCTCGCCTTAGACAACACTAAAAAAAAGAGGATGCACCTGTGCTTTATGGCTTTAGGCGCATCCTTTTTTTCGTGTTGTTGTATGACGATACATGCCGCCGCACGTCAGTAGGGCTTGGCGGGCTTTAGGCTTGCCGTTGCTGTGTGTGATAGCATGGCTCCATAGCGTTGCAAAAGTGGCACTTGGCATCAGCAGAGTGCCGCTTGATGTCGGTGAAGAGGCACTTTGGCATTGGAAAAGTGCCTCTTTGGTCGTCACGAAAAGGCACGCGCCAGTGTCTGTGGCTGGGACTGCTGCCACGTAGGCAGGCACGCCATGCGTGGATGTGGCGGCTCAGATGTCCTTGAGCAGTATCTTCCTCTGTCCGTTGAGATACTCGTTGCGTGCCTGCAATATCTCTTTCCATGCAGGCGATGACAGTTTGCGCAGGTCAAGGGCAAACGTCCATTTGCCGTGTGCCTCTATGCGGTCGATGAGCGTGCCAATGGATAGCCGCGTGACACATTCGGCAGGCTGGTAGTAGGCCGTCTCGCCTTTTTCGTCGGCGGCTATCTCGGTGATGATGTTCACCCTGACAAGCTCATAGAGCAGGTCGTTGACCACACGTATGGGTATGCCCGTGTCGAGCTTGAGTTGCAGTGCCGAATAGGGCTTGCCGCCATCGGCAAAGTTCTTGCAGATGCGGCTCGCGAGCAGTGCAGCGAGCAGTATGCGGTAGCGGTGGCTGATGTCTTCGGTCTTGGCCTTGAAGGCAAAGTCCTCCATGTTTTGTGAAGTGTAGCACAGCTCCGCGCCAAACAGGCAGATGAGCCACGAGATCTGCACCCACAGCATGAAGAGAGGCAGGGCGGCAAACGAGCCGTAGATGGCGTTGTAGCTGCTCACCCATATCTGCGAGTGTATGTAGACTATTTGCAGGCATTGCATAGCCACGCCGGCGAGTATGCCCGGCACTATGACACACGACACCTTGACCTTGGTGTTGGGCATGAACACATAGAGTGCTATGAACACGGCAGACATGATGACGTAGGGCATGGCGCGCAGGCTGCAGCGCATCAGCGGGCCGAGCAGTAGATAGTCTTCGACATTGCTGGAGAGGGTGGCGAGAAAAATGCTGAGACCCGAGGTGATGACTATGACTATGGGCGCGAGCAGAAACATTGACGTATAGTCGGTGATAGTGCGAAACAGGCTGCGCGGCTTCTTCACTTGCCAGATGAAGTTGAACGTCTGCTCTATGTTGTTGATAAGCATCAGCACGGTGAAGAGCATGAATATGAGTCCTATGCCGAGAAACAGTCCGCTCTTGGTGTGTATGAGATAGGAATTGACAAAGCCTATGATTGTCTCGGCGGCCTGTGGCTGGCTCGACAGCGAGTCGCGAAACCACTCCTCTATGTATTTGTTGAAGCCAAAGCCCCTCGCTATGCCAAACACCACGGCCATGATAGGCACTATGGCGAGCAGGGTGGAGTAGGTGAGGGCTGCCGCAAAGCTCGTGATGCGCTTGGTGGTGGTAAACTCGATGGCGAGTATGAGCTTCTTCAGCACGCTCAGCATGAAGTATCTCCATGGAGACACGTCATTGCGCCTTATCCTCCATATTCCTGTCTCTATGAAGGCGCGTACCCTCGTGTAGATGTCGGCAACGCCTTTGCGCCTGCCTCTTGCGGTGGTGTCGTTGTCGGTATTGTGCATGTCTTGAGTCGTTGTTTTTATTTGATTATAAAATGCTGATGTGTATGAATGATAATGCCGCTGCGTGTGATGCTGCTGTTGTGTGTGATGAAGGTGCTGTGGTGTGTAATGACAATGCTGCTGTGACCATGTGCGCCAGCGCATGGAGTATGTTCAACCGTAGGCACATTCTTTTGCATGATAAGGAAGTGATGCGCTGTGATATTAAAAGCGTAACTTTTT
>CAMGFM010000064.1 GCA_946055365.1 uncultured Prevotella sp.
CGAGGAAGTGCCTCGGTAGAGAGTGCCGCATGACGTTGCGCACGTGCTTGTGCCGCATATCGTCTGGCGGCAGGTGTGGTTTGGTGCGTGTCGGGTGCGTCACGTCGGCATTAAGCCACATTCCGTTTTCTCAAAACATTTGACATTAATGATTAAAAACCTATGATAACATTTTTGATTTGTCTTTTGGCCCTCGCTTTGGGCTATGTCTTTTATGGCAGTTATGTGCAGAAGGTATTTGGTCCTGACGATCGCGCCACCCCTGCGGTCACCATGGCCGACGGTGTAGACTATGTCAGGATGCCCCGGTGGAAGGTGTTCATGATACAGTTCCTCAACATTGCCGGCACAGGCCCCATCTTCGGTGCGATAATGGGCGCGAAGTTCGGTCCTGTGGCCTATCTCTGGATAGTCTTAGGCTGCATCTTTGCAGGAGCCGTGCATGACTATTTCGCGGGCATGATGTCCATGCGCTGCGGCGGTGCCGACTTGCCCATGACCGTGAGGCGATATCTCGGCCGTGGTGTGGCAGGCGTGCTGACGGTGTTCTCTGTCTTTCTTCTGCTGATGGTAGGCACGGTGTTCGTGTATAGCCCCGCGCTCATTCTCGACGGCATCTGCGGGTCGAGGCTGATGTGGGTGGGCGTGATATTCGTGTATTATTTCATTGCCACTATGCTGCCCATCGACAAGATAATAGGCAGAATCTATCCCCTGTTCTCATTCTCTCTGTTGTTCATGGCCGTGGCTCTGTTTGCGGTGTTGCTTGTGAGGTGGCCCTCCCTGCCCGAGTTGTGGCACGGTCTCGGCGCGCCAGTGCAGGGCGGTGGCGGTATCAGTCTCGACGACGTGTTTCCCGCCCTCTTCATCACCATAGCGTGCGGAGCCATATCGGGCTTTCACGCCACGCAGAGTCCGCTCATGGCGCGCTGTCTTGACTCGGAGCGTCACGGGCGCGGCATCTTCTATGGCGCGATGATAACAGAGGGCATGGTGGCACTCGTGTGGGCCACGGTGTCGATGTGGTTTTTCTATTGCCAGCCCGAGCCAGGCTACACCCAGATAGCGTCTGCCGTCGACGGCGCAGGCTCGCAGGCACCCTTGGTGGTGAGTCTCGTGTGCAGCGACTGGCTTGGCGTGGCGGGAGGCATACTCGCCTTGCTCGGCGTGGTGGCCGCGCCAGTGACAAGTGGCGACACGGCGTTTCGGTCGGCGCGTCTCATCGTGGCACAGTCGGTGGGGCTTGACCAGCACAGCAAGATAAGGCGCATATATATATGTGTGCCGTTGTTTGCGGCGAGCCTCCTGCTGCTGATGTGGCAGATAGAAAACCCTGACGGCTTCAACACTATATGGCAATACTTTGGTTGGGGCAACCAGACGCTCTCCGTCTTCACGCTGTGGGCCATCACCGTCTATCTTGCGCGCCGCCGCAAGCCCTATGTCATCACCCTTGTGCCTGCGTTGTTCATGACTGCCGTCTGTTCGTCGTTTGTCATGGTGTCGCCCAACGCCCTTGGCATGTCCTCCGTGGCAGGCTATGTGGCGGCGGCAGTGGTGTGTGCCGTCTTTGCGGCGTTGTTCTTCCGCTGGAAGATGAGGCTCGGCGTTGACGCGGACGGTAGCGGCGTGAGCGAATAGCGGCTGCGCCATGAGGGCGTGGCAGACATCCTTTGCCAAAGAGGCGTTTTTACAATAGCAAAGCGGCACTTCCCTTATGTGGAGTGCCGCTTTGCTATTAAGAAAGAGCCTCTTTTCCTTATACGTCATGGGCGTTGCGTCAAAAGACATGAAAAAATGACGCTTTTATTTGCCGATAAAGATATTATTATTATCTTTGCATGACTTATGGCCGCGCCCGGCTGGCTTATAGTGTCGCTTCATGACAGGCGTGGATGCTTTCTTGGTAATAAGGGCAGGCGTGTCTTTTTCATAAGACGGGCAGCGCCTCGGCATCAGAGACGAGCTGTCATCGCGCATGGTTTGCGTTGTCTTCGTGTCCTGTTGGCACATGCCACTTTCAAGACACCACGGTCGCGGTCATTACAACACGTGCCGTCGTGGCGGAGGAGTCCGTCATGCGGTCGTTTATTTGGAAAAGGACGTTTACAACATATATTCTACGGTCAAATCTCGCAAATTTGAATCCCGATATACAAGGAGACACAGCTGTATGATAATGTCCGCGTGGGATGTGTCATGTCCTGGCCGCCCGTTACTGTGCCATCCTATTGTCGCTGCAATGCGGATGGTTGGTATATACACCGTCAAGACGCGGCCCGATTTATAATGCTTAGCCTTGTATATAGGCAAAGTGAGAGCCTGACCGTGGGGCAAGCAGAGTAAAGAAGCTCACGTCTTTGTAATTTCATTTCACCTTGTCTCGCTATGGCATAGCCCGGTCATGCATGGCTCTGCTTATGTGGCTTAACGAAAGGTATCTCTTTTTTTTCACGGCCTGCTTCTGGGCTTCTGTGGGCATAACGTCAGCGCAAGCCAAGTGGAAATGCGTCACAAGACCGCTTGTGTCTTTTCCCGGATAAAGCCTGACTTGTAAAAATGAAGTTCGCACTATGGAGAAGGTAAAAATATCCGTTGTCATCAACACCTACAATGCGGAGCGGCACCTGAGAAAAGTCTTGGAGTCGGTAAAGGACTTTGACGAGACAGTGGTGTGCGATATGGAGAGTACTGACGACACTGTCAGAATAGCAAGGGCACACGGCTGCAAGGTAGTGACCTTTGTAAAGGGCAATATATCAATATGCGAGCCGGCAAGAAACTTTGCCATACAGTCGGCATCCAACGATTGGGTGTTGGTAGTGGATGCAGATGAACTGGTAACAAGGGAGCTGCGCGAATATCTGTATGCCAGAATATCAGAGGAAGAGTGTCCTGACGCCCTGTATATACCACGCCGCAACATGTTTCTTGGCAGATATGCACACTCGTCGCCCGATTACCAGCTGAGGTTTTTGAGAAAAGACAAGACCTACTGGCCCCCCGTTATCCACCGGCCGCCTGTCATAGACGGCACAGTGAGGCATGTGCCCAACAACCTGCCCAACGTGTTTCTCAAGCACCTTGACGACGCGTGTATCTCCGACCGCATCATCAAGATGAACAACTATACCAACTGCGAGGTAGGCAAGCGCAAGAACAAAAGCTACGGCTATGTGTCCATGTTGTCTCGCCCGTTATGGTTTTTTATACGCACGTATATTGTGCAGGGTGGTTTTAGGGACGGCATGCGCGGACTTATCAGGGCGTATATGTCGGGCATGTATCAGATAATCCTTATGGCAAAGATAATAGAAAGCAAAATCAAGGATGAATAACTGCACTTTCGAGATAAGCGTGGACGATAACAGTCTCACCGAGTTTGTCAGGCGGCTGCCCGTTTGCTTCTCCTCGTCGGGAGAAGTGATATACAAGGCACGCAATGAGGTCAGAAAAATAAGCGCGTGCGGCAGATGCCTTGTCGTAAAGAGGTTTCGCAACGGGGGGTTGGCAAGGCAAATAATACAGACCATTACCAAGAGCAAGGCCCGACGCTCCTATGACAATGCCCGACGACTGCTTGAGGCAGGCATACCTACCCCTTGCCATCTGGCATGGTTGGAGTGCCGTGACGGTTTGGGGCTTGTGTGCGAATCTTATTATGTGTGTGAATATTCTGACATGGCTGCCATAGCCGACGGTCTGCACGAACACGACGGCTTTGACAGGCCGCTGGTAGAGGCATTGGCGCAGTTTGTCGCCGAGATACACCGTAAAGGCATACTGCACAACGACCTTAATAACACAAACATAAGATATGCAGTGCATGACGGAGGCTATCGGTTCTCGCTGATAGACCTTAACAGGATGCGCATATACAGGCGCAGGCTTTCATTCAGCGAATGTCTTTATGACACAACGCGCTTTTCCTGCCTTTCCGACATGTACCGCCATTTCATAAGGTGCTACCTGCGGGCCATGGCATGGGACGACAGCCTGTACGAAAAGGCCATATCCATAAAGGGTAGGCATGACAGGGCATGGTCAAGGAGAAAGGCGTTTACGGGATTCCTTAAGAAAATCATAGGCAAACAGACATGACAAAACTAATATATACCATAATATTTGTATGATACCGAAGATAATACACTACTGTTGGTTCGGACGGGCGGAAAAACCTGAAAGCGTAAAGGCGTATATCGACACTTGGCGCGCCGTGATGCCCGACTATGAGATAAGGGAATGGAATGAAGACAATTTTGACATCGACTTCTGTGCATTCACACGTGAGGCTTACGCCTTCCGCAACTACGCCTTTGTCGCCGACGTGTGCCGTCTCAAGCTGCTATATGAACACGGAGGCATATACTTCGATACCGATATAGAGGTGTTAAAGCCGTTTGACGACTACCTCCGCCACCATTCCTTTTGTGGATATGAGAACAAATGGATAGGCACAGGAGTGATTGGAGCCGAGGCTGGATGCAAATGGATAGGCGTGTTTCTTGATTTCTACAAAAAAAGACATTTTATAAATGTCTTCGGACACACCGTCAGGACTGCCAACACCAAGCTGCTGACCCTAAAGATAATGCCGCAGCTCAAGGAAGAGGACAAGCCGGTAATCTATCCCATTGACTATTTCTGCGCAAAGAGCTGGAATACCAAGGAGGTCAAGGTCACCTGCAATACCGTAAGCATACATCATTATGCCTGCACATGGGCAAGGAAGAAGAAAACGCTGCCCATGCGCATACGCCTTTTGGCAAAGGGACTGAGGGTGAGGTATCTCGGCTCTCCATACCGCAGTGATGGCATTGTCAGTGGCAGTGATGTTTCGCTTATAATATCCACTTACAACCGTCCGGAGGCGTTGAGAATATGCCTTGACAGCGTGTTCAGGCAGACAGTCTTGCCAAAGGAGGTGGTAATAGGCGATGACGGTTCCACGCAGGAGACGGCTCTCCTTATAGAGGAGATGCGACGGAGGTCGCCAGTGCCGCTCATACATGTGTGGCACGAGGACAGGGGATTCCGTCTCGCCATGATGCGCAACAAGTCTGTGGCACATACCACCGGCTCGTACATAATAGAGATAGACGGTGACGTGTTTATGCACCCGTCGTTTGTCAGCGATCATATAAAAGGGGCAAGAAGAGGCTGCTATCTCAAGGGCGGACGCACAAATCTTGGTCTTGCGCTCACCGAAAAGGTCATATCTCTCGGACATGCAGTAGACATCCATTGGTGGACAAGGGGCATAGAAAGCAAGCCTGAAAATGCTATCCACTGCCGTAGGGTGGCAGAACTTATTGCGCCTTACTACCGCAGGCATCGCTCCATGGCACTTGGGTGCAACATGTCTTTTTTTAAGGACGACTTTATAAGGGTCAACGGATATGACGAATACTACGAGGGATGGGGCGGAGAGGACGGTGACTTTGGTTGTAGGCTCAATATGGTAGGCCTAAAGAAGAGAAGCCTGAAATTTGCAGGCATAGTCTTCCATCTGTGGCACGAAGACAAATATATGTACAACAAAGACAAGAACATCAGCTACAGCCTGCAATGCAAGGAGCGCAACGAGGCTTATTGCAGAAACGGATATGACAAGTACGTAAACGGATGAATAAGGATGTGCAGGATAGTCCTGAAATACGGCAGGTATAGGATACCCTTTGCAAAAGAGGCACTTTGACAAGGGCAAAGCGGCACTTTCCTGATGTGGAGTGCCGCTTTTGCCGTCTTAAAGTGCCTCTTTTTCTTGTGGCATGCCTCTTTGCCCTTTTTGGGGGAAGTCATGTTTGGGGACTTCTAAGTCCTCTTTTGTTTCAAAAAGTCTTTTCTGCGCCCAGAACAATCCCTCTTCCGTCCCACAAAAGCCGTGTCCCAGCGAGTCAGGAGAGGGTCTTTAGTGAGGGCATATTGTGGTGTTGGCGTTCAGAAGCCGCGCGCCCGTTCCCTTCTCAGCACGTTTTGCAGGTCAAAGACCAACTGCGGATGCTTCAGAGCCACGTTGTTTTCCTCCCTGATGTCTGTTGATATGTCATAGAGTTGCGGTTGCGGGTTGTTGCCCGTCTCTATGTCAGGTCCCCATGTTATTTTTGCAGGGCCGTCGCTTGGCTCTATATATTTCCATTGCTTTGTCCTCACCGTGAGCGTGCGGTTGCTCGCCATGCCTATCACGTTGTCGCGCCCGTCGTGGCACTTGCCGAGCAGTGCGTCGAGGTGGTCTTCGCTGTCCATGGCACATCCCTTGGGCAGGGTGGCGTTGATGAGAGAGCGCATGGAGCCATAGATGTCCACGAGCGACATCAGAGCGTCCGACGATGAGCCTTCTGCCACATGTCCTTTCCAGCTCACGATGAGCGGCACGGCAGTGCCTCCCTCAAAGGCACTGTATTTGCCAGAACGCCACGGCCCCTGCGGCGAGTGAGCGCCGAGCAGCTCGTCGGCGCGGTCGTCATAGCCGTCGTCAGTCACGGGTCCGTTGTCGCTCGTGAGCAGTATGATGGTGTTGTCTGCCAGTCCCAGCTTTTCGACGGTGTCCATTATCTGTCCCACCGACCAGTCAAACTGCACTATGGCGTCGCCCCTCATTCCCATGCCGCTCTTTCCGCGGAACCGCTCGTGGGGGAAGCGCGGCACATGCACGTCGTTTGTGGCAAAATACATGAAGAACGGCCTGTCGGCATTGTCCTTTATATAGTTTACGGCATAGGCTGTGATAGAGTCGGCGATGTTTTCGTCCTGCCAGAGAGCCTTGCCGCCGCCCCTCATATAGCCTATGCGTCCTATGCCGTTGACGATGGAGCAGTCGTGGCCGTGGCTTGACCGCTGGTTGTGGCACAGTTCGGGATGCTCACGTGCCGTCGGCTCGCCCGGGAAGTTGCGCATGTAGCTCACCTCTATGGGTGCCGAGGGGTCATAGCCTGCCACTTGGCCGTCTCTGATGAACACGCAAGGCACTCTGTCGGCGGTGGCAGCCATGATATAGTGGTTGTCAAAGCCTATGTCGGCGGGCGTTGCCGGCAGCGGGGCGTTCCAGTCCTGCGCGCCTGTCACGTCGCCGAGCCCGAGATGCCACTTGCCTATGGCGCAGGTGCGGTAGCCTTTGCTGCGAAACATGTCGGCTATGGTATATTGATGAGGCTTTATGATCATGGCAGCGTCGCCCTGTGCCACGTCGGTGCCGTTTCTGCGCCACGGATATTCGCCCGTGAGCAGGG
>CAMGFM010000065.1 GCA_946055365.1 uncultured Prevotella sp.
CGAGTCGGGTATGTACATAATGTTGAGATAGCTGGCAAAGCCCATGTGCGAGCTCACGTATGCCAGTATGCCCAGAGCCACGCCTATGATGGCCGAGTTGCCTGCGCACATGCCGTCCATGCCGTCGTTGAGGTTGGCCCCGTTGCTCACGGCCGTCACCACGAGTATGGTCATGACCACAAACAATATCCATCCTGCCGCGTTGGCATACTTGCCGCAGAACGACGTGATGCGCGAATAGTCGAGATTGTGGCCCTTGACAAAGGGTATGGTGGTCTTAAGCGACTTTGTGGCCTCTGTCCTGTGCTTCACCACCAGTTCGTGGCTCTGCTTTTCTATGGCTATGTTCTCGTTCATCTTCACGTCGGGCGACAGCCACAGCGTCAGGCCCACTATCAGGCCTATGCTCACCTGCCCCACGATTTTGTATTTGCCCTTGAGGCCCTCCTTGTTGTGGCGGAATATCTTGATAAAGTCGTCCATGCCGCCCAGCACTCCCAGCCACACGGTGGTCACGATCATCAGTATGAGATAGATGTTGCGCAGCCTGCCGAGCAGCAGCACGGGTATGAGTATCGCCACTATGATTATTATGCCGCCCATTGACGGCACTCCGACCTTGTTCACGCCGAAAGGGTCGATGCTGGCGTCACGCTGTGTCTCCGTAATCTGTTTTTTCTTGAGAAACTTGATGAACCTCTCTCCGAACCATGCCGATATTACGAGCGACAGTATCAGCGCGAGCAGCGACCTGAATGAGATGTAGCCCCACAGATGCGCGCCGCTCACTCCGTATTGTTCAAGAAAGCGGAAAAGATAATACAACATGCTATAGTCCTCCTTGTCTTTTTGCCGTTAGATTTTCGGGCTGTTGTCAAGGCCCATTGCCTCCCTCACCACCTCGCGGTCGTCAAAGTGGTGCTTCACGCCCTTTATTTCCTGATAGTCCTCGTGGCCTTTGCCTGCGATAAGCACCACGTCGCCCTTCTGTGCCATCATGCAGGCGGTGCGTATGGCCTCCCTGCGGTCGGCTATGGCCACGACTTTTTTCATCTGCTGTGCGTTCAGTCCTGCCAGCATGTCGTTTATGATGTCCTGCGGCTCCTCAAACCTCGGGTTGTCGCTTGTTATTATGACCCTGTCGCTCTGCCTTACGGCCTCCTGCGCCATCAGCGGGCGTTTGCCTTTGTCCCTGTTGCCTCCTGCTCCGCACACTGTGATGACCGTGCCTTTGCCGTCAAGCACCTCGTGTATGGCGTTCAGTACGTTCTCGAGTGCGTCGGGCGTGTGTGCATAGTCCACTATGGCGGTGTAGCCCTCCTTTGAGCGTATCGGCTCGAGCCTTCCGCTCACGCTGTGCAGTGTGCTCATGACCACCAGCACCTCCTCTGGCTCTGCCCCGAGCGACACCGCCGCGCCATAGACAGCCAGCAGGTTGCTCACGTTGAACTTGCCTATGAACTGCACGCCCACCTCTCGTCCGTTTATCTCGAGATACATGCCCTCGAAGTGACACTCCACGATTCTCGCCTTGAAGTCTGCCATGGAGCGTGTGGAATAAGTCTTGACATTGGCCTTGCAGTTCTGCACCATGACCATGCCGTTCTTGTCGTCGGCGTTGGTTATGGCAAACGCCTGCTTGGGCAGCGAGTCAAAGAACGCCTTTTTGGCGTCGCGGTAGTTGTCGAATGTCTTGTGATAGTCGAGGTGGTCGCGTGTGAGATTGGTGAATATGCCCCCCGCGAAGTTCAGTCCGCCTATGCGCTTCTGTGCTATTGCGTGCGACGAGCACTCCATGAATGCATACTCGCAGCCAGCCTTCACCATGCGGTCGAGCAGTTGGTTGAGCTCGATGGCATCGGGAGTGGTGTGGCTTGCAGGCACGGCCTCGTCCACGATGTAGTTGCACACCGTGGAGAGCAGTCCGCACTTGTGTCCCAGCTTTGTGAACATCTTGTAGAGCAGCGTGGCGATGGTGGTCTTGCCGTTTGTGCCGGTCACGCCCACGAGCTTGAGTTTTGTGGAGGGGTCTCCATAAAATGTGGTCGCCACCTTGCCCACCACGTCCTCGGTGTTTTCCACCTGCACATAGCACACACCGTCGGCCTTTGTGTCGGGCATGTCCTCACACAGCACGGCCTTTGCGCCGAGTTCCACGGCCTTGTCTATGAATTGGTGTCCGTCTGTCTGCGTGCCTTTCAACGCCACGAACAGATGGCCCTCGCCTATGCGGCGCGAGTCGATGTTCACGCCCTTGATGTCCGTGTCCGCATTGCCTGCGACAGCCACGGTCTTTATGTCTTTCAGCAGTTCTGTCAGTCTCATGATTTCTTTTGTTTATACGTTGTTATATATATGTGTCACGCAAGACCCATGTGTGTCATGCGCTATGTCTGAGATGCGTCATTCAAAAGAGGCGTTTTGTCCTTCAAAAGTGCCGCTTTGTCTATCCTAAAGTGCCTTTTTCGTCTTCCTAAAGTGCCGCTTTAGTCTTTTGAGGGTGCCGTTGGCATCACCACAAAAAAGTCGTCAGTGTCATGCCAGTCTCAGCAGGCACACCTGTCCTTTCCTTATCTTTGTGCCAGGCTTGACGCTTTGTTCCACCACCTTGCCTCTTCCCTGCAGCTTGACGGTCACGCCTCGTCGCTCCACTGCCAGCACAGCGTCCCGCGCGCCCATGCCCTTTACGTCAGGCATGACACTGTTGTCGGTGTCTTGTCCCTTTCTTATCGTGACCCTGTCTTTTTCGGTGGAGATGTTGCCCCATATAGGGTTGCCGTTGGCATACGAGCCGTCCCAGTCGCTGTTGGTCTGTACGCCGAGCCACGACAGCAGGTCATAGGCCGCGGCAATGTTGCCGTCCTTGACGGTAGGCGTGAGCAGGGCGTCCTCTTCCCTTGCGTCTGCCGCCTCCATCTTTATGCTCTGTGCCATGATGCCCTCGGAGATGTCGTGAAACACCTTGCCGCACATCAGTCCGCCCGATGCCATGCCCGACTTCTCTATGCACACTATGCAGCTATACTGTGGATTGTCGGCGGGGAAGTAGCCCACGAAGCTGATGAGATAGTTTTTCACGCCCCCCTTGTTATATCCGCTCTTGCCGCTTGCCACCTGTGCCGTGCCTGTCTTGCCTGCCACGGCAAACGACTTTGAGCCTGCCGCCTTGCCTGTGCCGAGCCTCACCACCTGCTCCAGTATGACCTGTATCTTGGATATGGTCGACGGCTTGGCTATCTGCGGTCTCAGCACCACGGGCGGCATCTCCTTGATGGTCATGCCGTCCTTTCTTATCTCCTTTACGAAGCGCGGCCTCATCATCTTGCCGTTGTTGGCTATGGCGTTGTAGAAGGCGAGGGTGGATATGGGCGGTATCTGTGTCTCATATCCTATGCTCATCCATGGCAGTGTGGTCTTGCTCCAGTTGACATACTGTGTGCCTCTTGAGTTTTTCTTGGGCATCCTTATCTTGGGTTTTGTTCTCACGAGCGGTATTCCGAGACTGTCGGCTATGCCGAGGCGGTATATACCCTGCACAAATTTTTCAGGACACTTGTGATAGCGTTCGTCAATAATCCTGCTCACCCCCACGTTAGAGCTATACCACAATGTCTGTGGCAGCGTGAGCATACCGTAGCCGCCTTTTTTCCAGTTGTGGTCTTTCATGTCAGAGCCATACATGTTGTATATGCCTCCGTAGGTGTCCACCCTGTAGGTGGTGTCCACCAGCCCGTCGTCGAGAGCCACCATTATAGAGGCCGTCTTAAACACCGAGCCGGGCTCCATGAGGTTGCCCACGGCGGCGTTTCTCTCCTCCATGTATGAGCCGTTGGGCTGTTTCTTGAGATTGGCTATGGCCTTCACGTCGCCCGTCTTCACCTCCATCACTATGGCCACGCCCTCCTTAGCGTCAATCTCGCACAGCTCGTCCAGCAGGGCCCTCTCGGTGAGGTCTTGTATGTCCACGTCAATGGTGGTGACTATGTCCGCTCCGTCCACGGGCGGCACAGTCACCTTGTATATGCCCTTGTTTAGCACCTTGTTGAGCTTTTTTTCGCCGTTTTCGCCTCTCAGTATGGAGTCATAATACAGCTCCAGCCCGCAGGTGGCAGAGTCGTTGCGTCCGTTAAACCTGCCTATGGTGCGCCGCGCGAGCGAGCCGTAGGAGAATTTTCTCGAGCCCAGCGACTCTGTGTGAAAGCCCCCGGTATATTTCGGCAGCCTGAACACGGGCAGGCTCTTCACCTCCGAGTAGGTGCTGTAGTTCACCTTTGTCATGCCGTTCACCATCCAGTGCCGGCTGTTGGCGTTATAGCCCTCCATGAGGTTCTCCTTAAACTCCTCCGCGCTCTTCTCGGGAAATATGCGTTGCAGCCCGTCGCAGATGGAGTCGATCTTTTGCAGGAACAGCGTGTCGCTCTGCGACTCTCTCATGGCTTTGAAGTCCAAAAACAGCACATATTCGGGCATTGAAGTGGCGAGCAGCTTGCCGTCACAGCTCAGTATGTTGCCCCTAACGGCAGGCATCACCTTGGCCTTGAACTTAGAGTTGAAGTAGTCATAGGCCTCGAGCCAGTAGCCGCGCTTCACTGTCATAAGGTAGAGAGCCTTGCACACCACCGCCACGGCTATTATCGTGAAGATTATGGCCACGAAGCTGAAGCGAGGCATCGCCTTTTTATAGTCAAACCTGCTTGTCTCCGTGTTTTTCGGCCCGTTGTCCGTCATATTGTTATTCTGAGTCATCTCTATTATAGTGCGTCATCATTAAAGTAGTGCGTCATTTTTCTTGTCTTCATTGTCGCGCATGGTCTTTCTTGTCGTGCGTCGTGTTCATTGTTGTGTGTCGTCAGTGTTTATGATATAAGGCGGCTGTTTGGACATTTGCAGCGTGCTGTCGTTGTTTTCCCTCAGTTTCGTCAGCACGCGGCTCTTCCTTGTCATCTCCGTCAGCTCGCTGCTGCTGGCCAGGGCGCGGTATTTTGCGTCCTTGAGCTGTTCGGTCAGCTTCGAAATCTTTATGGTGTTCTGCTGGCATTGAAACCTGTTGCTTATATACACCACTATGAACGCGCAAATTATCACGAGCAGCATCATCTGTTCCCTTATGAACTTGCTCACGAGAAACTCCCCCCATATCAAGTCTTTTAGAGAGAGATCCTTTGTGCCGGGCTGTTCCTCCTCGTTGGCGCCCTTTCTTATGAAAGTTCTCAGCGAGCTTGCGGCGTCAGTGCCTTCATCCGTGCCTGCGCCCGTGCCTCCCGTGCCTCCGTTTGCGTTTTCGTCAGTGCGTGTCGAGGCTTCGTCGGTGCCTGTCGTAGTCTTATGTTCTTCCTTGTTCATGTTCTTCACAATTTCTCTGCTATTCTCAGTTTCGCGCTTCGGCTTCTCGGGTTTCGCGCCAGTTCATCCTCGCTTGGCACGGTCACCTTGCCGGTCATTCTCAGCGGCGTGTTGCATCGTCCGTAAAAGTCTTTCTCGGTCCTGCCCTCCGCGTTGCCAGTCTTCATGCAGTTCTTCACTATCCTGTCTTCCAGCGAGTGGTAGGTGATGACGGCGAGCCTGCCCCCCGGGGCGAGCAGTCTTGTGGCTGCGGCGAGCATTTCCTTGAGTGCGTCCATCTCTTGGTTGGCCTCGATGCGCAGTGCCTGGAAGAGACGTGCCATGTCTTTCTTCTCGCGTTCGCGTCTCATGAGCGGTTCCACGACACTTGTCAGCTCTCCCGTGGTCTTGATGCTTGCCCTCTGCCGTGCCGCGGCTATGGCAGCCGCCACCCTGCGCGAGTTTTTCATTTCGCCATACATATATAATATGTCTGCCAGTCTCTCCTCGTCACATCCGTTCACGATGTCGGCCGCAGTCATGCCCGCCCTTTTGTTCATGCGCATGTCGAGCGGCGCGTCATAGCGGAAGGAGAAGCCCCTCTCCGCCTCGTCGAGGTGGTGAGACGACACGCCGAGGTCGGCGAGCAGCCCGTCTATATGGTCCACGCCGTAATATCTCATCCAGTTGGCGAGATACCTGAAGTTGCTTCTCACGAATGTAAATCCCTCCGCGGCCTGTCCGATGTTGCGTTCTGCGTCGGCATCCTGGTCAAAGCCGAAGAGCCTTGCGCCCCCCTTGAGCCTTGACATGATGGCGCGCGAGTGTCCGCCGCCTCCGAAGGTCACGTCCACATACACTCCGCCCGGCCTTATGTCCAGAGCCTCCATGCACTCGTCAAGCATCACAGGCACGTGATAGCTCCCTGCGGTCTTTACTGTCTGGTTTTTATTGTCGTTAGCCTTGTTACTCTTTACCTGCATTGCAAATGTGCGTATTTGGGGTGTAAAGGTACATAAAAAACGCCACATACCTGTTGTTTTGGAAGTCATTTTTAAAAAAAACTGTTTTTTCCTAACGACAAGTAAAGTTAATATAAAAAGATGTGTTAATTTTGCAGTCATGAACGAGATAACACGACATACGATAGACATAGACCGCATATTGAGAGACAAAATGGGCAGCAAGTCTTCGCTGGTGCCTCGCTTTGTCACGTCATGGCTCAAGCGCACCATCCATCAGGATGAGGTCAACGCCTTTATATGGGACGCACGCGACAAGGAGGGTGTGCCATGGCTTGAGGATTGTCTTGCCTATCTTGACGTAAAGCTTGACATACGCGGCCTCGAAAACCTCCCTCCAAAGGACGACGGCCGTCTCTACACCTTTGTGAGCAACCATCCGCTAGGCGGTGCCGACGGTGTCGCGCTCGGGGCGTTGCTCGGCAGGCACTATGACGGCCGCCTGCGCTATCTTGTCAACGACTTGCTGATGAACCTGCCGGGCCTCGCGCCTCTCTGCATACCCATCAACAAGACGGGCAAGCAGGGACGCGGATTCCCCGCCATGGTCGAGGCAGGCTTCAAGGGCGACAACCACATCATAATGTTTCCTGCCGGGCTCTGCTCGCGCCGCATTGACGGCGAGATAAGAGACCTGCCGTGGAGGAAGACGTTTATTGCCAAGAGCGTGGAGACGCGGCGCGACGTGGTGCCTATACTCTTCAGCGGACGCAACTCCGCCCGTTTCTACACCAT
>CAMGFM010000066.1 GCA_946055365.1 uncultured Prevotella sp.
GAATCTGTCACGATGGGGGTAGTGAACATATATGTGAAAATGCCAGTGTCCGCCGCTGTAAGTCATGGGCTTGTAGAAGTAAGGCGTGTTGCGGTAGATGTCATACTGCCATTTGAACAACACATACTCAAGGTCGGCATTTCTGTATCTCCATGCGTTGCCATAAATCCTGCCCGTGGGTGTGGCTGCAAGCATATAGTCAAGATTGATTTCGTAGACTGCGTCATACTGATCCATGCTGAGGTTTAGCTCGTATGCCATCTTGTCCGTGAGGAAGAGGGCGTGGTCACGTGCCTGTGTATAGTCCATGGCCATTGCCGAGATGTGTAGTGCGAGGAGCGTCACCATGAGGTATAGTTTCCTTTTCATAGCTGTCTTTTGTTTTGAATGTTAATAATCAAGTTATAATGTAAGGCTTTTCCTGTCCTTGTCGCTCATTGTGCGGATGATTGCAGGCGTGGCTTCGGGTGCGTGTGTCGCTGTTCGGCCTCACTTTGTCTTGCCGCTTGGGGTGTTTTACATTGATGTTTCGTTTACTTATATTAATGGGTGCTTGTGTGCAAATATTGCTTTTGCCCATGCCTGTTTATGATTTATTTAGAATAGGCATGTCAAACATTAAAAAGCATTATCCTCCATCCGTGCGCAATCTGTCCGTTGCAAACGTTTACAATATAATATGTATATAAAAAACTCTAATGCGATGGCTGTTATGGATAATTATGGCTAATTTCGCAGCGTCATCAGGCAGCGGTCTGTGTGCCGTCTATGACAGATAATTAAGAACCTATTATAAAAAAATCCCAAAACACCAATCACACATCATGAACATCAGGCAGCTTTTATCCCTGCTCGCGCTTTCGCCGGCGTTGGCTGCTGCACAGACAGTCAGCTCTCCCGACGGCAATGTGTCGCTCACGTTCTCGCTGGACGGCAACGGCCGTCCCACCTATGAGATGTCTTACAAAGGCAAACAAGTAATCAAACCCTCTCGTCTTGGCCTTGAGCTCGCCAAAGACAAACATGCGTCAAACGCCATGCAGGAGACCGACCTCATGGAGGGCTTCACTAAGGTGAGCCACAACACCTCTTCCTTTGACGAGACATGGACTCCCGTGTGGGGAGAGACCAAGACCATACGCAACAACTACAATGAGCTGGAGGTCACGCTCAACCAGGCTTCCTCCAACCGCGACATACGGCTCCGTTTCCGTGTCTATGACTATGGCATGGGCCTCAGATACGAGTTCCCGCAGCAGTCTACGCTCAACTACTTTGTCATTAAGGAAGAGCGCACGCAATTTGCCATGACTGGCAACCACACCGCCTACTGGATACCCGGCGATTATGACACGCAGGAGTACGAGTATCAGATTACGCCGCTCACAGGCATAAGCGAGGTGATACGCAAAAACCGCGAGAGCTATGGCAGCAATTCTTCCACAACCGTCTTCTCCGACACGGGCGTGCAGACTTCGTTGCAGATGAAGACTGCCGACGGACTCTATATCAACATCCATGAGGCGGCATGTATAGACTATCCCACCATGCACCTCAACCTTGACGAGAGCAACCTCGTGTTTGAGTCATGGCTGACACCCGACGCTGTGGGCAGAAAGGGCTTCATACAGACCCCATTCAACACTCCTTGGCGCACCGTTCTCGTGAGTGACGACGCACGAGACATGCTCTCCTGCAAGCTCACGCTCAACCTTAACGAGCCTTGCAAGATAGAAGACACGTCGTGGATACACCCCACGAAATATTGCGGCGTGTGGTGGAACATGATAGTAGGCACAAGAACATGGAGCTATACGGACGATCTGCCCTCTGTGAGGCTTGGAGACACCGACTATAGCAAGTGCAAGCCCAACGGAAAGCACGGCGCAACCACCGCAGAGGTGAAACGCTACATCGACTTTGCCGCCGCCAACGGCCTGCAGCAGGTGCTTGTGGAGGGCTGGAACGAGGGTTGGGAGGACTGGTTTGGCCACCAGAAGCTCGATGTGTTTGACTTTGTGACCCCTTATCCCGACTTTGACATCAAGTATCTCAACGACTATGCCCACTCCAAGGGCGTAAAGCTCATGATGCACCACGAGACTTCTTCGTCCGCGCTCAACTATGAGCGTCATCTCGAGGAGGCTTTTGACCTCATGAACCGCTATGGCTATGACGCGGTGAAGACTGGCTATGTGGGCGACATCATTCCGCGAGGCGAATATCACTACTCGCAGCTCATGAACAACCACTACCAGCGTGTCGTGGAGACCGCGGCAAAGCACCACATCATGGTCAACGCCCACGAGGCCACACGCCCCACGGGCATCTGCCGCACATGGCCCAACCTCGTGGGCAACGAGAGCGCGCGCGGCACGGAATATGAGGCCTTTGGAGGCTCTGTGCCCTATCACACGGTGATGCTCCCGTTCACGCGACTGCAAGGCGGACCGATGGACTACACTCCTGGCATATTCGAGACAAGGCTCTCGGAGTGGAGCGACAACCCCTCCTATGTGCATACTACGCTCTGCGGACAGCTCTCGCTCTATCTCGTCATGTACAGTCCGCTGCAAATGGCTGCCGACCTGCCCGAACACTATGCCAAATATGACGATGCCTTCCAGTTCATACGCGACGTGGCATGTGACTGGGACGACTCCAAATATCTCGAGGCTGAGCCTGCCGAATATATCACCGTGGCGCGTAAGGCCAAAGGCACAGACGACTGGTTCGTTGGAGGCAAGACAAACGAGGCGCGCCGCACAGTCGTGAAGCTCGATTTTCTCGACAAGGGTGCAAAGTATGACTGTGCCATCTATCAGGACGCTCCCGATGCCGACTATGAACACAACCCCAAGGCCTATGACATCGTCCACAAGAGGGTGAAGGCAGGCGATGTGCTGAAAATATGGCAGGCACGAGGCGGCGGATTTGCCGTTTCGTTGAAGAAAATCAAGTGATTTGCGTGGCATAACGGCTGCCGGCATGGCTTGTGAGTGCCATACGGCGGACATATAAACGGCCATACAATAAAATACACGCAAAAAAAAGACACCAGAGAATGACGCTTTTCGCGCTCCTCTCGGTGTCTTTTTTGCGTGTATAACGGGTGTTTTGATTGGCGCGCCTCGCATTGTGGGTGTCAAAGTGCCACTTTGCTGCATGTCAAGTGCCACTTGGCGTTCATAGAGTGCCACTTGGCGTTCATGAAGTGCCGCTTTATTATCGTCAAAGAGCCGCTTGTCGCATGTCGGTCGTCGCCTGCCCGTCTTGTGTGGAGGCTTTGTCTTGGTCCTATCTTCTTCTCAGTGCGAGAGGCAGGTCGCTGTCTGTGCGTGCCATGCCGTTTGCCGAGCCATAGGCAGGGGCTTTGTCCTTGGGCGTGGTGTCTGTGCCAGATGTCGTGGTGTCGCTTTTGCCTGCGGCGTTGGCCCTTGACACTCGTGAGCAGTCAAAGAAAAGATACTCATCGTTGTTTACTCCCTCCATCACGCCTGAGAAATAGTAGTTGTCAAGTGAGAAACCCGAATACTCGGAGTGGCCTCGATAGTCAAGCACAAAGGTGTAGCCGCTGTCATACTTGACGTGTATGTTGCCCGAGCGCGGGTCTATATACCATTGGAAGTTGAGATTTTGCGACTCGTTGCCTATCCAGTCCAACTCATATCCGCGTCCGTTGAGCGAGCGGCGGTCATACTGCACGAAAGTAAACTCCACGTTCATCTTCACGCGCTCCCTGTGGCCATAGTCGTTGGTATATTCGTTGATGAGCGTGCCTCGCCAGCAGCCGTTAAGGGTCTGTGCCATGGCGGTGAGCTGGTCTGTGCCATAGTTGAACTTGTCGTTATACCAGTCATAGTCGTCATACCACTCCTCATAGTAGTCATAATAGTCCCAGTAATGGTCTTCATCACATGAGGTGAATGTCAGTCCTGCCGCCAGCAGGGCGCAAAATAGGGTGAGTCTGTAGAATGTCCTTTTCATAGCGTTACTGTTTTTTTGTTTTACAAATATTCATGTGCGCATCACGCAACGGCTGCAAATTTAAGCATAAAAATACAAACGGCAAACGTATAAACTTTATTTAAGAATGTCGTGAACGTTGTTTTCCATTTATTATTCGTATCTTTGCAGAAGATAGGCTGCGGCTCGGCAATCAGAGCAAGCTCTATTGCGCTCGCCTTGCACTATCTTTGCAGAAGATAGGCTGCGGCTCGGCAATCAGAGCAAGCTCCATTGCGCTCACCTTGCACTATCTTTGCAGAAGATGGGCTGCGTTGCAGTCAGACAAAACAGTATTAAAGGACGAGAGAAGGAAATATACAAACAACATAAAACTCATAAGGAAAAGATGAAAACCGTTTATGATTTTTCCGTAAAGGACAGAAAAGGAAAAGACGTATCGCTGAAAGAGTATGCCAATGAGGTGCTTCTCATTGTGAATACTGCAACAAAATGCGGCTTTACACCGCAGTATGAGGAGCTTGAAAAGTTGTATGAGAAATATCATTCTCGGTGTTTTGAAGTGCTTGACTTCCCCTGCAACCAGTTCGGACAGCAGGCCCCTGGCACCGACGAGAGCATACACCAGTTCTGCAAGCTGACTTACGGCACCGAGTTTCCGCGTTTCAAGAAGCTCAAGGTCAACGGCGACGATGCCGACGAGCTTTACAAGTTTCTTAAGGAGCAGAAGGGATTTGCAGGATTTGACCCCGAGCACAAGCTCACACACATACTCGAGGAGATACTCGGCAACGAGAACCCCGACTATGCGCAGTCGCCCGACATCAAGTGGAACTTCACCAAGTTTCTCATCAACAAGCGCGGCATGGTAGTGGCAAGGTTTGAGCCGACAGAGAAGATAGAAAACATTGCCAAGCAGATAGAACAGCTCCTTTGAGAGGGCTGTCGTCACGACAATATAATAACAAGCAAAACCCATTGAAGACATGGAAAACAGAGAACATGTGAGGTGTCTCATTGTTGGCAGCGGCCCTGCGGGATACACGGCTGCCATTTATGCCGGCAGGGCAAACCTCAACCCCGTGGAATATTGCGGCATACAGACGGGCGGACAGCTCACACAGACCACCGTAGTGGAGAACTTTCCCGGCTATCCGCAGGGTGTAGACGGCAATCAGATGATGAACGACCTACGCGAGCAGGCCCTGCGCTTCGGGGTGGACATGAGAGACGGCTCAATAGTGAGAGCCGACTTCTCAAAGGCTCCCTATGTGCTGACCACCGACAGCGGCAAGGAGATAGAGGCCGACACCGTCATCATAGCCACTGGCGCAAGCGCAAAGTATCTTGGCCTTGACGACGAGAAAAAATACAACGGGCAGGGCGTGAGCGCGTGTGCCACATGCGACGGGTTCTTCTATCGCAAGAGGACTGTGGCTGTCGTGGGCGGCGGAGACACCGCTTGCGAGGAGGCCATCTACCTTGCAGGACTCTGCAAAAAGGTCTATATGATAGTGCGCAAGCCTTATCTGCGTGCCTCTGACGTGATGAAAAAGCGCGTGGAGGGCAACGAGAAGATAGAGGTGCTGTATGAACACAACACGCTCGGGCTCTATGGAGAGGACGGCGTGGAGGGCGCGCATCTGGTAAAGCGTCTCGGCGAGGCCGATGAGGAGCGTTATGACCTGCCCATCGACGGATTCTTCCTTGCCATAGGCCACAAGCCAAACACCGATGTGTTCAGGCCTTACGTGGAGTGCGACGAGACGGGTTATATAAAGACCGTCAACGGCTCGCCCGTGACCAATGTGCCTGGCGTGTTTGCGGCTGGCGACTGTGCAGACCCCGACTATAGGCAGGCCATCGTGGCGGCAGGCTCTGGATGCAAGGCCGCTCTCGAGGCAGAGCGTTATCTTGCGAGACTCTGAAGATGGCGTGCGGCCATAGGGCAATAGACATAAGAAGAAGACCGTGTCGGCAAGTTCCCGACACGGTCTTTCTCTATTTTTGGCGGCGGCATGGCGTAGGCCTTATATGAAAGTGGCGTTTTCCGACAGCCAAAGAGCCGCTTTACAGTTCTCAAGAGCCACTTTACAGTTCTCAAGAGCCACTTTCTGACAGCCAAAGAGCCGCTTTACAGTCATGTCTTCCCCTATTCCAGCAGGAACGGGCGGTTGTTTCTGTTTTCTATAGTATAGGAAAACGTCTCCCCGAAGCGGTTTATAAGCACCACCTTAAAGTATCTGTATTTCTTGGATGATGGCTTTGCCCTGAAGAGATGGCTTGTCTTGGCAAGCTGGTGTGTCTTGGGCTGTGTGGCAATGAACGCCTGGTCGTGGTCGGTAAACTGTTGCATGTGTCCTTTGTATTTGCCGTCCTCATAGTAGACCACCCTGCAGTGTGGGTCATAGTCCCATACGTTGGCGACGATATAGTCCTTTTGTGTGGCAAACTCGCCCTGCCTGTACACCCTCATGCGGTAGTCGTCCTTGTGGTTTGCCCCTTTGTAACGCCATTTCATCTCTCTGCCATACACGTCCGCCACCATGTAGCCGCAGGGTGCGCCGTCGCGGTTGAGATCGCTCGTCCACCATGCGCCGCATGCCGCCGCTATGTTGTGCTGATAGAGGTGTGGCGTCACCTCGACGTTCTCAAAAAAATGCGTATGCCCCGCAAAGACGTGACACTCGTGGTCTGCCACGATCTCCTGCAGGCGGTCTGCGTTGAGTATGTTGTCTATCTGCTCTATCTGGTTCCATGCCGGGGCGTGCATGTTTATTATCACCACCACGTCTTCAGGCACATAGCTGAGGTCTTGCTCCAGCCAGTTGAGCGTGAGGTCGCTCAACACCTCCTCATAGCGTCTGTTGCCCTTGTAGTCGATGCTCTTGAGCGACACTATGTGACACTTGCCTATGTTGAAGGAGTAGTTGAGCGGCCCGAAGTGGTCCTCATAATTTCTCTCGGCATAGTCGGTGCTGCCCAGAGGCGAGTTGTCGCGGTCGGGGAGGGCCTTGTTGAAGTCATGGTTGCCGATGGTCTGGAAGAACACCATGCGTTTGCTTTTTATCGACTCC